>JBIJDJ010000003.1:0-48158 GCA_044344175.1 Sulfuritalea sp. | reverse complement strand
GTCGGCGCCAACTTCATCATCATCTTCCGCCTCTCGATGCTCGACCTGGTGGAGGGCGGCAGTACCTGGGAAGAAGTGGTGACCATGGCCAAAGAGGTCGAGAAGGCCGGCGCAACGATCATCAACACCGGGGTGGGCTGGCACGAGGCGCGCATCCCGACCATCTACACAGCGGTGCCGCGCGCAGCCTACACCTGGGTCACGGCGCGCATGAAGGGCCTGGTGAAGATTCCGCTGATCACCACCAACCGCATCAACGATCCGCAGGTCGCGGAAGACGTCATCGCCCGCGGCGATGCCGACATGGTCTCGATGGCGCGGCCTTTCCTCGCCGACGCCGACTTCGTGAACAAGGCCGCGGCGGGGCGCGCCGACGCGATCAACACCTGCATCGCCTGCAACCAGGCCTGCCTCGACCACATCTTCTCGCGCCAGCTGTGTTCCTGCCTGGTCAATCCTTTCGCCTGCCATGAACTCGACGTCACGGTCGAGCCAGCCACCGCTCCGAAGCGCGTCGCCGTGGTCGGCGCAGGGCCCGCCGGACTCGCCGCCGCGACGCAACTGGCCGAGCGCGGCCATCGCGTCAGCCTGTTCGATTCCGCCGCCGAGATCGGCGGCCAGTTCAACCTCGCGCGGCGCATTCCGGGCAAGGAAGAATTCGGCGAGACGCTGCGCTACTTCCGCACGCGGCTCAAGGAGTTGAAGGTCGATGTACAGCTCAATCGCCGTGTTGCCGCCGCCGACTTTTCGGGTTACGACCACGTCGTCGTCGCCACCGGCATCGTGCCGCGCACACCGGCGATCCCTGGCATCGGCCACCCCAAGGTCATCAGCTACATCGAGCTGATCGAAGGTCGCAAGACGGCAGGAAAGAAGGTTGCGGTCGTCGGCGCCGGCGGCATCGGCTTCGATGTCGCCGAGTTCCTGACGCATGCCGGCGACGGCGGCGACCCGATCGCCACCTACCGCAAGGAATGGGGCATCGACCCGGACTACTCGGACAAACGCGGTGGTCTGACTGCACCGCAGATGCCGGCCCCGCCGCGCGAAGTCTGGCTGCTGCAAAGGAAGACCAGCAAGGTCGGCGACGGCCTGGCCAAGACCACCGGTTGGGCGCGCCGCCTGCTGCTGCAAAAGCGCGGCGTGCATTTCCAGGCCGGCTGCGACTACCTCAAGATCGACGACGCCGGTCTGCACATTTCGATTAACGGCAAGCAGCAGGCGCTCGACGTCGATACCATCGTCATCTGCGCCGGGCAGGAACCGCGCCGCGATATGGTGGCCGGGCTCGAAGCCGCCGGCATCGAATACACCCTGATCGGCGGCGCCGATGTCGCCACCGAACTCGACGCCAAGCAGGCGATCTGGCAGGCGACGGAATTCGCCGTCGAGTATTGAAACTGAAAACCTTTCACCACAGAGACACAGAGAAAAACCAAGCGAGAAAACAATTCAGTTGCCTTTGAATTTCTCTGCGCCTCTGTGTCTCTGTGGTTCAAATGACTTTTTGGGTTCAAGGTTCACGTCAGAAACCCGTTCCACTCCCCCGGCGGATGCACCGGCAGCGGTTCGTAGCCGGGCATGGCGGTCAGGCGCTGGCGGAAGGTGTTGCCGTGCAGGCGCGCCATGAGCTGTTTCCCTTCCGGGCTGGCGGCCGTCGCCGCGAGCATGGCGAGGCCGTAGCGCTCCCAGACCACCGGAACGAAGCCGAGGTCGTAACGCGCGGCAGCGGCTTCGATGCCGAAGCCGACATCGGCCTGTCCGGCGGCCACGGTGGCGGCGATGGCCTCATGGGTGAATTCCTCGTGGGCATAGCCGGCGATGTTCTCCGGTCGCAAGCCGTTGGCCGCCAGCAACTGGTCGATCAGGCTGCGCGTCCCTGACCCGCGTTGACGGTTGACCATCCGCAGCCCACGCTTCGAAGCATCGGCAAGGGTTTGCAGGCGATGCGGATTGCCGCGCGCCACGATCAGGCCCTGGCAACGGCGCATCAGCGGCAGGCAGACATGCTGCGCCGGCTTCAGCCAGCGCCCGAGCCAACTCGCAAGCTGCGCTGCCGTCCAGCTTTCCGGCACATGAAAACCGGCGATATCGCATTCGTCGCGGCCCAGGCTCGCCAGCGCCTCCTCGCTGCCGCGCCAGAACAGATCGAAGCTGATGCGGCGACCATGCTCGACCCAGTCGGCCAGCGCCAGATCGTGACTTGCCGCCAGCCGCAGCCGTTCCGGCACCGCCCGCACCACCGGTGCCAGCAAGGCCTCCAGGCGGCGTTGCCACGGCGCATGCACCTCGTCGAGCGCCAGACGCGCTGCCGTATCGAGTTGCACCAGGGAGACGCCAAAGTCGGTGAGCCGGGTGCCCCGTCCGCGTTCCATGACGACCAGCGGCGCGCCCAGGGCCTGCTCGCAGTCGCGCAACAGACCCCACGCCGAACGATAGGACATGCCGGCGGTTCTGGACGCATTGCCCAAGGCCCCTTCGTCGGCCAATGCGGTAAGCAAGGCCAGCAAGCGCCCGGTATCGACATCGCCCAGCAGCGGCCCGAAATCCCAGGCCCAGCGCAAGCGGGGAAGGGATGAGGCTACCTGGCGGATTCTTGTTGCAGAAGATGACATATATGGTCCTTGGTTTACATAGCTTACGCTTGCCAGCCCTTATGTTGTTGCTTGCATAGATAGCGCGCTCGATGCACGAATTCAACGAACCGTTTGTTACCGCCTGGCAGCTTGTTGCCGTAGCCGATACCCGTCTTGCCGGCATCGTCCTGCTCAGCCTGCGCGTCAGCCTGACGGCAACGCTGATCGCCTGCGTGGTCGGCATGCCTGTCGGCGCCATGCTCGCGGTCGGCCGCTTCCCCGGTCGGCGCGTGTTGATCGTTCTGTTCAACGGCCTCATGGGCCTGCCGCCGGTGGTGGTGGGTCTGCTGGTCTACCTGTTGCTGTCGCGTGCCGGACCTCTGGGGCAATTCGGCCTGCTGTTCTCGCCGGAGGCGATGATCATTGCACAGGCCATTCTGGTGACGCCCATCGTCGCGGCTCTGACGCGACAGGTGGTCGCCGACTCCTGGAGTGAATACCGCGAACAACTGCGTTCGCTCGGTGCCAGCCGCGGCCGCGCCGCCGCGACGCTGCTCTGGGACGGCCGCTTTTCGCTGTCGACGGCGGCACTGGCCGGCTTCGGCCGCGCCATCGCCGAAGTCGGCGCGGTGATGATCGTCGGCGGCAACATCGATGGCGTAACGCGGGTGATGACCACCACCATCGCCCTGGAAACCAGCAAGGGCGATCTGCCGCTGGCCCTTGCCCTGGGCCTGATCCTGATTGCACTGGTACTGTCGATCAATGCGGTGGCCTATGCGCTGCGCGGCTGGGCCGAGAGGCGCTGGGGGTGAGTACGGACGCCTGGCTGGCCATCGACGGCCTGAGCCTCATTGAAGGTGGCACGTGCATCGTCGACGGGGTGTCGCTGCAACTTGCTGCACGGCATACCGTCGTCCTCGGTCCCAACGGCGCCGGCAAGAGCTCCTTGCTGCGCCTGATTCACGGCCTGCTCCATCCGACGGCCGGCAAGTTGCGCTGGCCACGGCCACTGACCCAGGCGATGGTCTTCCAGCGCCCGGTCATGCTGCGCACCACGGCTCTGACTAACGTGATCTACGGCCTAAAGCTCAAGGGTTACGCGCCGACCGAATGCGAACAGCGCGCGCGGCAAGCCCTGGCGCGCGTCGGACTGGAACACCTCGCCTTGCGTCCGGCGCGCCTGCTTTCGGGGGGCGAACAGCAGCGCGTGGCACTGGCCCGCGCCTGGGCACTCGAACCCGAATTGCTGATCCTCGACGAACCGACCGCCAGCCTCGACCCGGCCAGCAGCCGCGAGGTGGAACGCATCATCGGTGACATTGCCGCCAGCGGCGCCCGCATCCTGATGACCACCCACAATCTTGGCCAGGCGCGGCGCATCGCCGAGGAAATCGTCTTCATCGATTGCGGCCGCATCGCCGAACAGACTTCGGTCGCCGAGTTCTTCGAACTGCCGCAAACCGCCGCGGCACAAAGTTTTCTTCAGGAGGAAATGCCATGATCACACGTCGTCTGTTCTGTTCCGCCCTCGCCGCCTGCGGCCTGCTTGCCGCTGCGGCAAGCCAAGCACAGGAACGCTTCATCACTGTTTCATCAACCACCTCGACTGAGCAGTCGGGACTCTTCGGCCACCTGCTGCCGACTTTCGAAAAGGCCAGCGGCATCAAGGTGCGCGTCATCGCGCTGGGCACGGGCCAGGCGCTGGACATGGCGCGCCGCGGCGACGCCGACGTGGTCTTCGTGCATGACAAGGCCGCCGAAGAGAAATTCGTAAGCGAGGGCTTCGGCGTCAAGCGCCAGGAAGTCATGTACAACGACTTCGTCGTCGTCGGCCCCAAGGCCGACCCGGCCAAGGCGGCGGGCAAGGATATCCTCGAAGGCCTGCGCCGCATCGAGGCGGCGAAATCCCCCTTCGTCTCGCGCGGCGACAAGAGCGGCACCCATGCCGCCGAACTGCGCTACTGGAAGGCGGCCGGCGTCGACCTCGACAAGACCAAGGGTCCCTGGTACCGCGACACCGGTTCCGGCATGGGCCCCGCACTGAACACCGCCGCCTCGATGAACGCCTACATCCTCGCCGACCGCGGCACCTGGCTCTCGTTCAGGAATCGCGGCGATCTCGGCATCATCGTCGAAGGCGATACGAAGCTCTTCAACCAGTATGGCGTGATCCTCGTGAACCCGGCGAAGCATGCACACGTCAAGCAGGCCGACGGCCAGAAGTTCATCGACTGGGTGGTCTCCGCCGAGGGACAGAAGGCGATTGCGGAGTACAAGATCGGCGGCGAGCAGTTGTTCTTCCCCAACGCGAAGAATTAGCGGGGGCCGTCATGCGTCGTTCATTGCTGCAACTCGCCGCGCTCGCCACACTCGGTCTTACCTTTCCCGCGTTCGCCGCCGACGAATCGGGCGCCACTTACGGTGCCGGCAAGAACCGCTTTGCGGTGGCCACCGGCAGCCCCGGCGAACTCGGACGGCTCAAGCTGCTGCAGGAGAAGAAGGTCGGCATGGTCATGGTGCACGCGCCGGCCCAGGTCGACAAGGCGCCTACTTCATGAGCGGCTCATCGACCTGGATCATGGGGAAGAACGTCGCCCCGGACCTGGCGATCCTTTACCGCGGCGACAAGTTCCTGATCAACACCTACCACGCGCTTACCTCGCCGCCGGGCGCCACGCCGGGACGGGAAACCGCGCAGAAGTTCATCGCCTTCGTCGCCTCGCCGGACGGGCAGAAGATCATCTCCGGCTACGGTCGCGACCGCTTCGGCGAAGGCCTCTACAACGACGAGGCATACGCCCGGCAATTCGACAACTGATCAGGCAGCGGCTTCCCAGAGCCGCCGCAGCACCCGTTTTGCCAGCACCGGGGTGACGCGGCGGCGGTAGGAAACGTTGATCACCGTGGTTTCCATCGGCTGGGTGCCGCGCTTGATCTGCTTCTCGACCAGCGCCAGCGCGGCGTCGTCGAAGGGCTTGCCGGCCAGGGCATCGAGACCGGCGATCAGCTCGGGGCGCGAAGAAACTCCGGTGCAGGCGACACGCAGTTCGGCAATCACATTGCTTTCACGGCGCAGGGCCACGGCGACGCCGGTGAGCGGAAAATCGATGGCGCCGCGCACCTGCACTTTTTCGTAGGCGCTGACCCAACCTTCGGCCAGCGGAATGCGCACCGATACCAGCAGCTCGTCGGCCGCCAGCGCCAGCCAGGCCATGCCGTCATCGCGGTAAAAGTCGGCGATGGCGATACGGCGCGGTCCCTGCGGACCGAGTACCCGCACCTCGGCATCGAGCGCGAGCAGGGCGGGCGCGACATCGCCGCTGAATGCCGCCCAGCAGCGCTCGGACTTGGTCGCGACGCGGCAGGTGTCGCCTGCGATCTTCATGCAGTTGTCGATCGCATGGCGCCAAGGCTCGCTCTGGTTGTAATACATGCAGCGCGTATCGAGGCAGAGATTGCCGCCCAGCGTGGCCGCTGCACGATGCGTCGGCCCGGCCACGCTGGCGGCGGCCTGCCTCAGTGCGGGCAGGCGCGCCTGCACCACCGGATCGGCGGCCAGTGTGGCCAGCGTGACGCCGGCACCAACGTGCAGGAAATCATCCACCACGCGCAGTTCGGAAAGCTCGGCGATGCCGCCGAGGTCGATCACGGCCTCGGCACTCACCAGGCCGCGGCGCATGTTGGGCAGCAGGTCGGTGCCGCCGGCGATGAAGCGGCTGGCCGGAAACTCGCCGCGCAGACGCACGGCATCCGCGGCGCTGGCCGGACGCAACAGGCGGAAATCGGAGAGGGCGGCCATCATGCAGCTCCTTGGGCAGATTCCACCTGTGGCTTGGCGGCGCGGGATTTCTTGTTCAGCGCCTCGAAGACGCGCACCGGCGTGATCGGTAGCGCGCGGAAACGCTGGCCGGTGGCGTCCTCGACGGCGGCGGCGAGCGCCGACATGAAGCCGGAAAGCGGGCCTTCGCTGGCCTCCTTGGCGCCGAAGGGTCCATTGGGGTCGATGCTCTCGACGATATGCACCTCGATGTCGGGCGATTCGACGATGGTCGGCACGCGGTAGTCGAGCATATTGGCCGCCATGTGGTGGCCGTTTTCGTAGACCGTTTCCTCACTGATGGCCTGGCCCATGCCCATCCAGATCGCGCCCTGCACCTGACCCTCGACCGACATCGGGTTGATGGCGAAACCGCAGTCGATGGCGGCCCAGACTTTTTCCACCGTGACCTTGCCCAGATCGAGGTCGACGCTGACCTCGACCGCTTGCGCGGCGTAGGAGAAACCCATGGTCGAACCGACCGCGCCGCCGCGCTGCTTGCCGCCCTGGAATTCGGGCGGGCAGGTGAAAGTGCCCTTGATCGTCAGGGTGCCGGTGGCGACCAGCGCTTCCTCGGCCACGTCGGCAAAGGAAATCTGCTTGTCCGGATTGCTCACGGATGAAGCCGCCTCGCCCAGCCAGTCGACCTCGGCCTCGCTCACGCCGAGGCGCTTGGCTGCCGCCGCGACGAGGATGCGCTTGAGGTTTTCCGCCGCATTCGCCGCCGCGTTGCCGACCATGAAGGTGACGCGCGACGAGTAGGAGCCGTTGTCCTTCGGCGTGATGGCCGAATCGTTGGCGATGATGCGGATCCGGCTGTAGTCGATGCCGAGCACTTCGGCGACGACCTGGGTGATGATGGTCGACGAGCCCTGGCCGATGTCCGAGGCGCCGGTGAGGATGGTGACGCTGGCGTCGAAGTCGAGCTTGAGGATGATCACCGCATGCGGCTCGCCGGACCAGTGCACCGGCTTGGCCGAGCCGCTGACGAAATGCGAGCAGGCCATGCCGAGGCCCCTGCCGATGTTGCCAACCCGGCCGAGCTTGCCCTTGCGCGCCTGCCAGCCGCTCGCCGCCTCGACCCAGTCGAGGCATTCGGGCAGGCCGTAGGACATCACCTTGAGACCGTTGATGGTTTCGGTCGGCGCATGCAGCAGGTTGCGCCGCCGCACCTCGATGGGATCCAGGCCCAGTTCGGCGGCCATGGCGTCAAGCAGCGACTCGAAGGCGAAGCGGATATTCACCGTGCCGTGGCCGCGCATGGCGCCGCAGGCCGGCGTGTTGGAATAGACGCGGTAGCCGTCGTACTTGACCGCCGGAATGTCGTAAAGCCCGTTGAGCAGCGCGCCCGAGTAGAGGATGGTGACCAGTCCGTAGCCACCGTAGGCACCGCCGCGCTGCACCACTTCGGCCTCGCAGGCGGTCAGGCGGCCCTCACGGGTCATGCCCAGCTTCATGCGGATCTGGCTTTCCGGCCGGCCGCGATGGGCGAGAAAGCTCTCCTCGCGGCTTTGCAGGAGGCGCACCGTGCCGCGTGCGGCGCGGGCCAGCATGGCGCAGATGACTTCGAAGTTCAGCGACTCGGTGCGATGGCCGAAACCGCCGCCGATGAAAGGCTTGATGACGCGGATGTGCGCCGCTTCCATCTTGAGGCAGCGCGCCAGCGTCAGATGTACGTAGTAGGGCACCTGGGTCACCGACCACAGTGTCAGGTGGCCGCGTTCGGCATCCCAGGTCGCCAGTGCCGCGTTGGGTTCCATCATGGCGTGATGGACCTCGGCGCATTCGTAGTTGTCCTCGCGCACAAGTTCGGCCGCGGCGAAACCGGCCGCGGTATCGCCGAACTCGTTATGCACCGCGCGCTCGATATTGCCCGCCTTGTTCTCATGCAACAGCACGGCGTCGGGCTGGCGCGCGTCGGCGGCCTTGAAGTAGGCCGGCAGTTCACGCACGCGCAGGCGGATCAGGGCCAGCGCTGCGTCGGCGGTGGCTTCGTCAATGGCGGCAACGGCGGCGATCGGATCGCCGATGTAGCGCACCCGTTCGCGGGCCAGCGGAAATTCGTTCTGCGCGATCGGGATCACGCCGTAGGGCATGTCGCATTCATCCCCGGTGATCACCGCGCGGACGCCGGGCAGCGCCAGCGCCGCGCTGATATCGACTTCCAGCAGCTCGGCGTGAGCGTAGGGACTGCGCAGGATCTTGCCGAACAACGCGCCGCCGGCCGGCAGGTCGGCCGTGTAGCGCGCCGTGCCGGTCACCTTCTCGATACCGTCGACAAAGGGCAGGCGGGCGCCGACGCCGCGCGGCTCGCCGGCCGGCTTGAGCGTGACGACCTTGCGCTCGGGCGCGTTCATGCCGCCTGCTCCGCGGGGCGCGCTGCGGCTTCCACCGATTCGATGATCTTGACGTAGCCGGTGCAGCGGCACAGGTTGCCGGCCAGCGCGGCCTTGATCTGGGCGCGGTCGGGTTGCGGGTTGCTGCGCAGCAGGGCCTCGGCGGCCATGATCATGCCCGGCGTGCAGAAACCGCACTGGCTGCCCAGGTGTTCGTGGAAGGCACGCTGCAGGCGCGACAGGTTGCCGCCGTGGCTGAGGCCCTCGATGGTTTCGATCTCGCGGCCGACCACGCTGTGCGCCAGCGTGCTGCAGGCCAGGCGCGGCTGGCCGGCGACCAGCACGGTGCAGGCCCCGCATTCGCCGCCGTCGCAGCCCTGCTTGGTGCCGGTCAGCCCCAATGAGTCGCGCAGATAGTCGATCAGCAGTGCATTCTCGGCCACGGCGTCTTCGCGCGGCTTGCCATTGACCGTAAGTCTGAGGATGGATTTCACGTGGCCTCCCTAGTGGCTTCTTTGTCGCAATATTATTGCTGGATCTCCAACAATTTGCAAGGGAATGGTTTCGGACACCCGCCCCCGCCCCGGCCCTGGCGGACCGCCATCAGGCACGATCCGGCTTCGCTGCAAGTAGAATACGGCCCTCGCCGAAATTCCCCCGGCGCATCAACCGGTTGCACTCCCATGCTTGTCGCATCAAACGTCACCATCCAGTTCGGCGCCAAGCCGCTTTTCGAGAACGTCTCGGTCAAGTTCGGCGAGGGCAACCGCTACGGCCTGATCGGCGCCAACGGCTCGGGCAAGACCACCTTCATGAAGATCCTCGCCGGCGTGCTGGAATCCTCCGCCGGCAATGTCTCGCTCGACCCCGGCGAGCGCATGGCCTACCTCCGGCAGGACCAGTTCGCCTTTGAGGACGTACGAGTGCTCGACGTGGTGATGATGGGCCACGCCGACATGTGGGCCTGCATGTCCGAGCGCGACGCGATCTACGCCAACCCCGACGCGACCGAAGACGACTACATGCGCGCCGCCAACCTGGAATCGCATTTCGCCGAGTACGACGGCTACACGGCCGAATCGCGCGCCGGCGAATTGCTGCTGGGCGCCGGCATCCCGATCGAAAAACACGACGGGCCGATGAGCGAAGTGGCACCGGGCTGGAAGCTGCGCGTGCTACTGGTGCAGGCGCTGTTCGCCAACCCCGACATCCTGCTGCTCGACGAACCGACCAACAACCTCGACATCAACACCATCCGCTGGCTGGAGGACATCCTCAACGAGCGCGAGTCGACGATGATCATCATCTCGCACGACCGGCATTTCCTGAACCAGGTGTGCACCCACATGGCCGACCTGGACTACGGCACGATCAGGGTCTACGGCGGCAACTACGACGATTTCATGGAAGCCAGCACGGTAGCGCGCGAGCGCCAGGTCTCGGCCAACGCCAAGGCCAAGGAGCGCGTCGCCGACCTGCAGGGCTTCGTGCGTCGATTCTCGGCCAACAAGTCGAAGGCGCGCCAGGCCACCAGCCGCCTGAAACTCATCGAGAAGATCCGCCCGGAAGACATCAAGCCCTCCTCGCGCCAGTATCCGTGGATCCGCTTCGACTACGACGAGAAGGAAAAGCTGCACCGCCTGGCCTGCGAGATCGAGAAGCTCGGCTTCGGTTACGAGCCCAAGGTGCCGATCATCAAGTCGCTGTCGATGAGCATCGAGGCCGGCGACAGGGTCGCCATCATCGGCGAGAACGGCGTCGGCAAGACGACCCTGCTGCGCCTGCTGGCCGGCGAGAAGCTGGGCGGACTGACGCCGCAGGGCGGCAAGGTGAAGTGGGCCGAGAAGGCCCGACCCGGCGTCTTCGCCCAGGACCATGCGGCCGACTTCGCCGACAAGACGCCGCTCACCGAATGGATCGTGCAGTGGGTGCGCGCGGGCGGTTACGACGGCGGCGACGTCGAAACCCTGGTGCGCGGCACGCTCGGACGGTTGCTGTTCTCCGGCGACGAGGCGAAGAAACCGGTCAACGTGATCTCCGGCGGCGAACAGGGCCGCATGCTGTTCGGCAAGCTGATGCTGCTCAGGAACAACGTGCTGCTGATGGACGAGCCGACCAACCACCTCGACATGGAATCCATCGAATCGCTCAACAACGCGCTGGAGAAATATCCCGGCACGCTGATCTTCGTCTCGCACGACCGCGAGTTCGTCTCCTCGCTGGCGACACGCATCATCGACATCAAGCCCGACCGGACCATCGTCGACTACCGCGGCAGTTACGAGGAATATCTGGCGAGCCAGGGGCTGGGATGAGCGCCGTGCCGGGCCGCCCCAAGCGGCGCCAACCACTACCCGGAGCCGCGCAGCGGCGAACCGCCGTCACCCCCTCCCACGGGGAGGGGGTTGGGGGAAGGGCCGTTCCATGAACCTGCTGCGCGGCCCTGCCCACCTGATCCTCAAGCTCCTGGGCTGGAAGCTGCTCGACCTGCCGCAGCGGCCGGCGAAAGCCGTGGTGATCGCCTATCCGCACACCTCGAACTGGGATTTTCCGGTGACGCTGCTCGCTCTCGCCGCCCTGCCCTTCGGCGCACAGTGGGTGGGCAAGGACACCATGTTCCGCGGCCTGTGGGGCCCGATCATGCGAGGTCTGGGCGGCGTCGCCGTCAATCGCCGCGAACGCACCGGCTTCGTCGAGCAGGTGGCCGCTGAATTCCGTCGCAGGGAGAACTTCCATCTGATCATCGCCACCGAAGGCACGCGCCGCCTGCAGGCCGGCTGGAAATCCGGCTTCTACCGGATTGCACTGGCCGCCGGGGTGCCGGTCGTCATGGCCACCGTCGACTATGGCAAGCGCGAAGTCGGCCTCCTGGCCAGCATCATGCTCAGCGGCGACGAAGCCGCCGACATGGCCCGCATCGCCGCCTGCTACGAAGGCCGCCGCGGCTACCACCACCGCAACGCCTCACCAATCCGACTCTTATGATTCTTCTGCGTGACCTGGGTTTTTCCCGCAACGGCGAGGCGCTGGTCACCGGCGCCTCGATGCAGCTTCATCCGGGCTGGAAGGTGGGCCTCACCGGCGCCAACGGCTGCGGCAAATCGTCCTTCCTCGGCCTCTTGCGCGGCGAGCTGCACGCCGACCGCGGCGACCTGGAGCGGCCGCCCGGCTGGGTGCTGGCCCACGTCGCGCAGGACACGCCGGCGCTGCCCGATGCGGCGCTGGATTTCGTGCTCGACGGCGACACCGAACTGCGCCAGATCGAGCGCGACCTGGTGGCGGCGGAAGCGCATCACGACGACCACCATGCCGGCGAGCAGATCGGCCTGCTGCACTCACGCCTGGGTGAAATAGACGGCTATGCCGCGCCGGCGCGCGCGGCTGCCCTGATGCACGGCCTGGGTTTTTCCGACGAGGATTTCCGGCGGCCGGTGGCGGAGTTCTCCGGCGGCTGGCGCGTGCGCCTGAACCTGGCGCGGGCTCTGATGTGCCGCTCGGACCTGCTGCTGCTCGACGAGCCGACCAACCACCTCGACCTCGACGCCATCATCTGGCTCGAAGAGTGGCTGAAGGGCTATCCCGGTACGCTGATCCTGATTTCGCACGACCGCGATTTCCTCGACGTCATCACCACGCACATCCTCGCCATCGAGGCCGGCAAGATGCAGATGTTCACCGGCAACTACTCGGCCTGCGAACGTGCCCGCGCCGAGCGTCTGGCCAACGACCTGGCACTGGCGGCCAAGCAGAAGCGCGAGGCCGCGCACCTGCAAAGCTACATCGACCGCTTCCGCGCCAAGGCCTCGAAAGCGCGCCAGGCGCAGAGCCGCATCAAGATGCTGGCGAAGATGGGCGACATCATGGCCGCCCACATCGACACGCCGTTTTCCTTCAGCTTTCCCGAACCGAGCGGCTTCTCCGATCCTCTGCTTCTGCTGGACGACGCAAAAGTCGGCTATGGCGATACGGTAATCTTTGAAAGACTCCGGTTCACGCTGCGCCCCGACAGCCGCATCGGCCTACTCGGGCGCAACGGTGCCGGCAAATCGACGCTGATGAAGCTGCTGGCCGGCGAGTTGCAGCCCATGTCCGGCGTGCGCGAGGAGGGCCGCAACCTCAAGCTGGGCTATTTCGCCCAGCACCAGCTGGAACAGCTGCGTCCGGCCGAGTCGCCCTTGTGGCACATGATCAAGCAGGAGCCACGCACCCGCGAGCAGGATCTGCGCGGCTATCTCGGCGGCTTCGATTTCCGCGGCGACATGGTCGAGGCCCCCTGCGGGCGTTTTTCCGGCGGCGAGAAAACCCGGCTGGCGCTGGCGCTGATGATCCGCACCGCACCCAACCTGCTGCTGATGGACGAACCGACCAACCACCTCGACCTCGAAATGAGGGAGGCCCTCACCATCGCGCTGCAGGAAACCGAGGCCGGCATGGTGCTGGTCTCGCACGACCGGCACCTGCTGCGCGCCACCTGCGACGAACTCTGGCTGGTGGCCGACGGCAAGGTGACGCCCTTCGACGGCGACCTCGACGATTACGCGGACTGGCTCAACCAGTCGCGTGCCGCGGAAAAATCCGCCGAGCGCGAAAAAAGTCAGCGGCGCAAGGAAAGCGAGGCCGACGCGTCGCGCAGGGCAATGGAAAAAGCACAGCCCAAAGAGTCGGCGCTGGCGGCGCGGCGACCGCTGCAGAAGGAAAGCGAAAAGCTCGAACAGCAACTCGCCGCCTGGCAGGGCGAACTCAAGCTTCTGGAAACCCGGCTATCGGATCAGTCGCTGTACGCCGACCCTGACAGCCGCCAGCTCGAGGACCTCACACTGCGGCAAAGCCTTTTGACGCAAAATATCGAAGCGGCAGAATCGCGCTGGCTGGAGATTCACGAATTGCTGGAAACGGGCTAACAGAATAAGGAGAACGGAATGGCAGTCAAAACGAAGTTTCAGCGCAGGCTAACGCCGGATTCTTTGGCGTTAAGCGCAGCGGCCGAAGCTAAAGCCACGCCCCCCCCACCGGCCGCGCAGAAGAACGACGCGGTGGCCAAGCCCGGCGCAGCCAAACGCGTCGCAGCGAAGCCTGCAGCCGCTCGGCCGGCGCGGCGCCCGGCGTCCGGCGACGTGGCGCCTTCGCGCACCGCCGGCGGCATCAAGAGCTTCGTCGTCAAGGACCGTTCGGCCGCCGCGCGCGATTCGAAGATCGAAGCCATCCACGACATCGTCGCCCACGCCAAGCCCGGCGAAGGCGCCAAGCTGGCGCAGGCACTCACAGCCGTGGTCGAAGGCGCCTCGCCCGACGATGTCGAGGCGCTGAGGAACGCGCTGCTGCAAAGCGAAGTCGCCGCCGACGAGCACCCGGACGAGGAACTGGCGCCGGGCTGGCGCGACGGCGGCTACCCCTATCGTCGGCTGATGACGCGCAAGAATTACGAGAAGCAGAAATACCACCTGCAGGTCGAACTGCTCAAGCTGCAGGCCTGGGTCAAGGAAACCGGGCAGAAGGTGGTGATCCTCTTCGAAGGCCGCGACGCGGCCGGCAAGGGCGGCACCATCAAGCGCTTCATGGAACACCTGAACCCGCGCGGCGCACACGTCGTCGCCCTGGAAAAGCCCTCGGAGACCGAGCGCGGCCAGTGGTACTTTCAGCGCTACGTGCAGCACCTGCCGACCGCGGGCGAGGTCGCGCTGTTCGACCGCTCCTGGTACAACCGAGCCGGCGTCGAGCGCGTGATGGGTTTCTGCACCGACACCGAATATGAGGAATTCATGCGCCAGACGCCGGAGTTCGAACGCACCCTGGTCAGGAGCGGCGTGCACCTGATCAAGTTCTGGTTTTCCGTGTCGCGCCCCGAACAGCGGCGTCGGTTCAAGGAACGCGAATCCCATCCGCTCAAGCAATGGAAGCTGTCGCCGATCGACCTCGCCTCGCTGGACAAGTGGGAGGACTACACCAAGGCCAAGGAAGCCATGTTCTTCCATACCGACACGGCGGATGCGCCGTGGACCGTGATCAAGTCCGACTGCAAGAAGCGCGCGCGCTTGAACGCCTTGCGCTACATCCTGCACAAGCTGCCCTATGCCAACAAGGACGTCAGCCAGATCGGCGCTCTCGACACGCTGCTGGTCGGTCGTGCCAACATCGTCTACGAACGCGGCGAGAACCGCGGCGCCTTGATCTAACCCGCGGCATGTACCTGCCCGGCCATTTTTCCGAGACCCGCAGCGAGGTGCTGCATGCGCTGATGCGCGAGCGGCCCTTCGCCACGCTGGTGACGCATGGCGATGATGGCCTGAATGCGGACCACCTGCCGCTGCACTTGGCGGCGGACGCCGCGCCCCACGGCACGCTACAGGGCCACGTCGCGCGCGCCAATCCGCTCTGGCGGCGCGCGGCCGACAGCGAGGTACTGGCGATCTTCCACGGCCCGCAGGCCTACGTCACGCCCTCGTGGTATGCGACCAAGCACGCCGACGGCAAGGCGGTGCCGACCTGGAACTACGTGGTGGTCCATGCCCGCGGCCGGCTGCGGGTGATCGACGATCCGGCCTGGCTGCGCGCGCAACTGGAAATCCTGGTCGCGCAGCATGAGGCCGGCTTTGCCGAACCCTGGCAGATCGCCGACGCCCCGCCCGACTACATCGACAAGATGCTGGCAGCCATCGTCGGTATCGAGATCGTCATCACCGACCTCAGCGGCAAGTGGAAGACCAGCCAGAACCAGCCCGAGATCAATCGCGCCGGCGTGGTGGCCGGGCTGCGCCGGCAGGGAACCGACGACGCGCTGCAGATGGCGGAACTCGTCGCCGGCATCGCGGCCCGATGAATCTGCAGCAGGCCGAGCTGCCCGAACCCCCGGCCGACGCGCGCGCCGCCAGCGCGGCGCTCTCGCGCATGATCGCGGCCGAGATCGACGCCCGCGGCGGCTGGATCTCCTTCGCCCGCTACATGGAGCTGGCGCTGTATGCGCCGGGCCTGGGTTATTACTCGGGCGGCTCGCAAAAGTTCGGTGGCCACCGGGCCGGCGGCGACTTCCTCACCGCACCGGAACTGACGCCACTGTTTGCCGGAGCGCTGGCGCGGCAGGTGGCGCAAATCCTCACCGCCTCCAGCCCGCAGGTGATCGAAGCCGGCGCCGGCAGCGGGCGGTTGGCGGCGGACCTCTTGCCGGCACTGGCGGCGCTGGATTGCCTGCCCGAGCGCTACTGCATCCTGGAACTTTCCGGCGAGCTGCGCGCACGCCAGCAGGCAACGCTGGCCGAAAGGGCGCCGCAGTTTGCCGATCGCATCGAATGGTTGAACGCCCTGCCGGAACGCTTTTCCGGCTGCCTGATCGGCAACGAACTGCTCGACGCGATGCCGACCCACGCGCTGCGCTGGAGCGATGAAGACGATGTGCCTGCCGTCCTTGAGCGCGGCGTCGGACTCGAAGGCGGAGTGCCGGTGACTGCCGAACGCCCGGCCACGGGCGTATTGCTCGACGCGGCGCAGGCCATCGGAGTACGCGCGCCCTATCGCAGCGAGATCAGCCTCGCGGCCCGGTCCTGGGTGTCAGAACTGGCGCGGCGCCTGGAAAAAGGCGCCATGCTGCTGATCGACTACGGCCTGCCGCGCCACGAGCTTTACCATGCGCTGCGCGACGGCGGCACGCTGCGCTGCCACTACCGGCATCGCCTGCATGAAGACCCCTTCTGGTTTCCCGGCCTGTCCGACATCACCTCGCACGTCGACTTCACCGCGGTAGCCGAAGCCGGCTTTGATGCCGGACTGGACGTGCTGGGCTTCACCAGCCAGGCCAATTTCCTGATCAACTGCGGCATCGGCGAAATGATCCAGAAGCAGAAAGTCGGCGCCGGCGAGCTCTGCATGCCTGGGACGCCGCTTCGCGGGACGGCAACGGCGAGCGCGGACGAGTTGCGCGCGCGCGGTGCCGTGAATGTACTCATCTCGCCCAACGAGATGGGCGAACTGTTCAAGGTGATCGCGCTGGGACGCGGCGTACCCGGACCCCTGCTCGGCTTCACGCGCGGTGACCGCGTGCATGCCCTGTGATCGAACACCCATTGTTTAAGGAGCAAAAAATGCAAACAAGACTGACGGGCGCGGGCCTGGCCGCCATCGCACTGCTACTGACCGGCTGCGGCGACATGAACTTGAAGAAATACAATCCGTTCGGCGGAGATGCGGTTCAGGAGCGTTCGCGCACACCGACCAATGCGACCGAATACCAGTGCGCCGGCGGCAAGCGTCTTTACATCCGCATGCTGGATGGCGGCGAGGCCGTCTGGCTGATCCTGGCGGAACGCGAACTGCGGCTCGAGCGGATAGGTTCCAGCCAGCGCTACAGCAAGGGCAACACGATACTGAGCCTCAACGGCAACGAGGCCGGATTTGCCGACGGCACGGCGACGCCGCCCTACTCCGGCTGCAAGACAGGCGGCAGCGAGCCGGCGGCGCCGGCGCCGGCAAGCAAGTAGGCCGGGCTCAGAGGCAGGCCTGCTCCAGCGCCTTCTCGCACTTTTCGCAAAAGCCGTCGTCGCCGACCAGGCCGGGGGTGCCGCAGCGGAGGCACGCAGCCGGCGCGGGCGTTGGCGTGCGCGACGGTTCCGGCGCCGGTTGTCTGGCGCGCGGCTTCACCGGCCCCGATCCCTTGCGCACGGGATTCACTCGCAGCTTGCCTTGCAGCTTGCCGGGTTGGTGCTGCAGTCCGCGCCGGCCTCGACCTTGCATTCCGCACGCGTGCGCCAGGTAAAGCTGACGCCTTCGCCATAGCTGCAAACGAGTTGCGTCATCTTGCCCTGCTTGCCGACCCTGACCCCGGAGACCCTGGCGCCCTTGAGCTTATCTGCGGGCAGGTCGCAGGAGACATAGGCATTGAAAACCCCGTCGCCCGATTCCCACAAGGCGACGTTCTTCAAGGCCCGATAGAGCCGGTAATCGGTGCACACGCCGGTCTCGCCCTTATAGGCCTTGGTGTCATCGCTGCAAAATCCGGCGTAGGTGTACTTAAGCTCCTCCTCTGCGGGACAGGCGCCGACCTGCACGGCGGTAGCGAGATCGGGGCAGGCGACCGTGGCGGCGGCAACCGGCAGGGCAAACATCAGGGACAGGAGCGGCAGCAGAATTTTTTTCATGGTCATTTTCCGTGGATGGTCATGTAAGCAGGCGTTCGAGGCAGGCGCGAATCGTGGCCGGCATCGGCGTCGGCCGGTCATCCGCGCGGGCGACGAAGACATGCACAAACCAGCCGGTGGCGGCCGGCGTGTTCTCACCCTGCGGAAACAGCGCGATCTCATAGCGCACCGAAGACTTGCCCAGGTGCGCCACGCGCAGGCCGGCGTCGATGATCTCGGGAAAGGCCAGCGGCGCCAGGTAGCGGCATTGCGATTCGACGCAGTAGCCGATGGCGGCGCCGTCGAGAATATCCAGTCCGCCTTCACGGATCAGGTATTCGTTGATGACGGTGTCGAAATAGCTGTAATAAACGACGTTATTGACGTGGCCATAGACGTCATTATCCATCCAGCGCGTGGGGATGGCGAGGAAATGCGGGAAGTCGGCGCGCCCTGGCAGGGGCGCGGCGGAAACTTTGGAATCTGTAACGGCGGGCGTGGATGGGGGGTTCATCGTGCGCTTCAGGAAAGTCGAAGCGCGCGATGATACCAACAAGGCGTCAGCGGATGGCGCTTACGCTCACTGCTGGTTGCGGTACATCGCGGCGAGAAATGCATCGGCGGCTTCGGCGTTCACTTCCTGCCGCGCCGCTACGCGATGCTGGACTTCCTGCAGTCCGAGCTGAAGCTCGGGGCTGGCAGGGGTCCACTCGGCGTTGAGAACTTCGTCCTCGAACGCTCCGAATTCATCCTCGATGAGTTTGCCTGTGTTCATGTCCATCACCATTAACATCGCCGTCTCCCGTTATGGAACCGTGCGCCTCAGAGGATATAACGTCACTCGCGACAAAAAGTTGAATGAAGCCTCAAATTGTTGAAAACCTGTTGTTTTGGCGCCACTTCGCCCGCCCGACGTGACAAATGTCACACCGGAGGCGCCGCCGCCGCGGCGCGCGACGGATTCCATGGCGCCACCTTGAGCAGCAGCACCATGCCCGGCACCGCGAGCAGCGCGCAGAGCATGAAGAAGGGAAACCAGCCCAGAATCTCGATCAGGAAGCCCGTGGTGGCGTTGATGAAAGTGCGCGGCACGGCGGCGAGACTGGTGAACAGGGCGAACTGCGTCGCCGTGTACAAGGGATGCGTGGTCCGCGCGATGAAGGCGACGAAGGCGGCGGTACCGAGGCCCACGCCGAGTGCCTCGAAGCCGATCACCAGCGCCAGCTGCGCCAACTCGACCGCGCCCACCGTTTCGTGGCGGCCGATCCAGGCCAGCCAGGCGAAGCCGAAGATCGATACCAGCTGCACCACGCCGAACAGCCACAGCGCGCGGTTGATGCCCAGCTTCACCATCCACAGTCCGCCGATCAGGCCGCCGATCACCGCCGGCCACAGTCCGGCGTTCTTGGCGACGATGCCGATCTGCGACTTGGCGAAACCCATGTCGAGGTAGAAGGGCGTGGCCAGCGCGGTGCACATCGAATCGCCCAGCTTGTAGAGGAAGATGAAGCCGAGGATCAGCAGCGCCTCGCGCAAGCCGGCACGGTTGATGAACTCGTGGAAGGGTTCGACCACCGCATCGCGCAAGGTTTTCGGCGCGTTGCCGGCCACCGCCGGCTCGCGCGCGAACAGGGCGAGGCCCATGCCCGGCAGCATGAACAGCGCGGTGATGACGAAAACCTGCAGCCAGGGCAGGCGGTCGGCCAGGATCAGCGAGAGCGAGCCCGGCACCAGCCCGGCGATACGGTAGGCATTGACATGCACCGAGTTGCCCAGGCCCAGTTCCGTTTCGGAAAGGATCTCGCGGCGGTAGGCGTCGAGCGCGATGTCCTGCGTCGCCGACAGGAGCGCCACCGCCGTGGTGAGCCAGAGTATCGGCACGATCTCGCTGCCCGGCGCGAACAGGCCGAGCGAAGCGATGGCCGCCAGCAGGCCGGCCTGGGTGATCAGCATCCAGCCGCGGCGGCGCCCAAGCGGCGGCGCGTAGCGGTCGAGCAACGGCGACCAGAGGAACTTCCAGGTGTAGGGAAACTGAATCAGGGCGAAGAGGCCGATGGTCTTCAGATCCACGCCCTCCGAGCGCAGCCAGGCCGGCACCAGGTTGAGCAGCAGGTACAGCGGCAGACCGGACGAGAAGCCGGTGAATACGCAGATCAGCATGCGCCGGGTAAACAGCGCGGCAAGCCAGGGCGGCATCAGGACCTTTTCAGCGGGGTTGTATTAATTCGGGCAGGCGGCGCAGCATTTTTACGCACCAAGCCCTCAAACATCGGATTGAGCACCCTGGTCAGCCACGACCGACTTCGGCATGCAACTTCAAGCCAAGCGCCCCGATGACCTTGAGGATCGTGTCGAAACCCGGAGTACGTTCGCCGGAAAGCGCCTTGTACAGGCTTTCGCGCGACAGACCGGCATCGCGCGCGACCTGCGACATGCCTTTGGCGCGAGCAATGTCGCCGAGCGCCTTGGCAATGAATGCGGCATCTCCGTTGGCCTCTTCAAGGCAGGCCTCAAGGTACGCCGCCATCTCCTCGGGAGTCCTGAGATGTTCGGCAACGTCGTAGCCAGTGGTCGCAGTCTTGCCCATGGTGCTTACTCCAACAGATTACGTGCAAGGCGCAAGGCGGCTTTGATGTCCCCGGGCTGAGTGCTCTTGTCGCCACCCGCCAGCAAGATAATCAGTTCCCGCCCGCGCTTCCTGAAATAAACCCGGTACCCGGGACCGTAGTTGATTCGCAACTCCGAGACACCTTCACCAACCGGCTCGACGTCCCCGGGGTTTCCGGCAGCGAGCCGTTCGATCCTTACCTGTATTCGGGCCCGCGCCTGAAGATCGTTCAGATTATCGAGCCATCGCGCGAAAAGCTCAGTCTTGCGAACTTCAATCACGATGCAACTGTAGCCGACTGGCTACAACCTGTCAATGCCATGCGATCGACGGGACTGACCACGCAACGCGCGCCGCGGTTGAGGACATGGGTGTAGATCATGGTGGTCTTGACGTCGGAATGGCCGAGCAGTTCCTGCACCGTGCGGATGTCGTAGCCGCCTTCCAGCAGGTGGGTGGCGAAGCTGTGGCGCAGGGTGTGCGGCGTGGCGGGTTTGTCGATGCCAGCGGCGCGCACCGCCGCACGCACCGCGCGCTGCACGGCCTGATCCAGCACGTGATGGCGGCGCACCACTCCCGAGCGCGGGTCGACCGACAAGCCGGCCGACGGAAAAATGTATTGCGACATCCATTCCCGCCCCGCCGCGGGATATTTGCGATCCAGCGCGTAAGGCAGATGTACCTCGCCATGTCCCTCCGCCAGATCCCGTCGATGCAATTCGCGCACGCGTTCGAGATGATCGCGCAGGGCCGGCGCCACGCTCGCCGGCAGCATAGTCACCCTGTCCTTGAAGCCCTTGCCATCCCGCACCAGGATTTCACCGCGCGCGAAGTCCACGTCCTTCACCCGCAGGCGCAGGCATTCCATGATGCGCAGGCCGGTGCCATACAGCAGCCGCGCAATCAGCCCGTAACTTCCTTCCAGCCGCGACAGCACGGCGGCGACTTCCATCCGGCTCAAAACCACCGGCAACCGCCGCGGGGCCTTGGCCGCCTCCACCTTGTCCAACCACGGCAGTTCGACTGTCAGCACCTCCTTGTAGAGCATGCGCGTGGCCAACCTGAGTGCAGACTCCAAGTAGCGCCCCAACCCATCATTTCACCCGACGCTGCGCGATGAAGCCGCGCAGCGTCGGTGAATTCAAACGTTGGGGCTCTCCATATCGCAGTATGGCTTTTTGTATGGTCTAGTGCTACTCTGCACTTATGGCAAACACTCGCTTTGATTGGGACCCCGACAAGGACGCCGAGAATCAGGGAAAGCACGGGGTTCTCCTTCTCCCGTGCCCAATACGCCTTTGCGGATCCGCAGCGCGTGATAGCCAAAGACGAGACTCACAGCCAAGCCGAAGAACGGTTCTATTGCTTCGGCGAAGTGGACGGCGGTGTGCTGACGGTGCGGTTCACTTACCGCGCTTCGGTTATTCGAATCATCGGCGCCGGTTATTGGCGCAAAGGAAAGGCGATCTATGAGCGCGAAAACGCAGCGTAGCGAAGTTTCAGTGAAGGCTAATGCCGGCGCAAGCCGGCGTTATGCCAAAACTAAAATCAAATACACCGATGAACCCCTTGGCAAGGTTCAGGTGGTTCCCGACTTCCTCCCTTCGCCCGCCGAATTGGCGTTTCGTGAAGAAGGCGTGAAAGTAACTCTGGCTCTGAGCAAGAAGAGTATCGAGTTCTTCAAGTCGGAGGCTACAAAGCATCAAACTCAATACCAGCGCATGATTCGCCGGCTTCTCGACGCTTATGTTGATGGCCAGGCCCCAACCCGGCAGTCCAGGACGCTGCGCGATAAAGCCGCGCCGCGCCGGTGACTTCGACGTTATGCCCCACTTTCACGCGAAAGCACAGGACGTAGTTGTGCATACAATAAACCTTGACTCACCATCTATTTGTGCATACACTCTGCCGCATGAAAGTCGACTTTGACCCGATCAAGAACGAGAGAAATATCAGAGAGCGCCAGCTTTCGTTTGAGCGAGCGGCAGAAATCGATTTCAATACTGCGCTGGTGTTTCCGGACACCCGAAAGGCATATAGCCAAACTCGTTATATCGCGCTGTGCTACCTGGATCGCCGGCTGCATGTTCTGTGCTTTACCGAGACCGAGACGGGCATTCGGGTAATCAGTTTTCGTAAAGCAAATACGAGAGAGGCAAATAGACATGGCAAGCCGCAAACCATTGATTGACACTGACGGCGAGGTCCGCGAACTAACCGCCGAAGATATGGCGATATTTAAGCCAGCCGGCGAAGTATTGCCATCATCCCTGAGAAAGAAACTAGGGGTACGCGGCCCTCAGAAATCACCAACCAAAGAGCGCATCACCATTCGCTTGTCGAGAGAAGTGGTTGAGCAATTTCGCGAAAGTGGCGAGGGCTGGCAAACCCGCGTGGACTCAGCCTTGCGCGAGTGGCTCAAAAGTCATTCTCCGGTGTAAGCCATTGGCTCATTCATACGCGTGGTCGAACCCGTCATTCCACCGGACGTTGCGCGATGAATTCAGGCGTAGGGCCACATGAAAGTGCGTCGAGTCATCTCCATTCTCACATTGTGCGCCGGGTTGTCAGTGCAGCCCGCCTATGGGCAATCAGCCGATACGCCGGGCGGCGACCCGAACTTGTCGCATCCAAGCCAAGTCGTCACGGTCGCTGCCCAGGGGTACACCATTTCCGGACTCGTGACCCACCTTCGCGATGCAAAGGCATTCAAGTACGGGGTTGCCCTGTTCCCCGGCTATCCGGGAATCATGAAGCTGAGCGAAGAGAGCGGGCAGTTGCGGTTCGAGCTTCGGGGTAACTTCCTCGTCCGCTCGCGCCGACACTGGCTGGACGACGAGACGCTGGTGGTCGTCGTGGACGCGCCTTCGGACCAGTGGGCAACGTTCCATCAAGGGTTTCGCGAAAGCCCACGCTACGGTGCGGACGTGGCGGCACTGCTGAACGAAACTGCACGCCGCTACGGCGTAGAGGACTGGACGTTTGTCGGAACGAGCGAAGGCTCGGTCAGCGCCTTTCATGCGGCGCGCATGAATCCCGGGCTCGCGCTACGCATGGTTCTCACGGCTTCGCAGTTTCAGGCCTCGCGAAACGGACCGGGCCTGTCCAGGGTAACTTGGGATGGCCTCTCGGCCCGGCTGCTCTGGGTTCATCACGAGGACGATCCCTGCAGATTCACTTCCTACCGCGACGCACAGCGGTTTGCGGAAAAGAGCCGGGGCCCCCTGATTACGGTTCGAGGTGGCGGGCCCGGGCGCGGCGACGCCTGCGAAGCCTTCACTGCCCACGGATTCGTTGGAATAGAGCGCGAGACGGTGACCGCGATGCGGTCGTGGGTAAAGACCGGTGCGACTTCGCAAGATGTCGCCCGGTAACCCCTCAGATCGGTTCGCCCGGGCGAGTGTAGCTGGCCCGACAAGCCCATGCAGCGGGGCCGTAGCAAGTGGCGCTTTGCCTGCGACGGCCGCTGATGGCCGACGTTCGGCATATTCTGCGGAGCCTCAATGACCGGCGCCTACGTGCATGGCTACGATCCGCGAGAAAACCTGCGGCTGCAAGATCAGGCATCTACGCTCGCGGATCTATTGCATTCGGATACAAGCTACCCGGAAGGAAGCCGCGTGTTGGAGGCTGGGTGCGGGGTTGGCGCGCAAACAGTCACCTTGGCATCCAACAGTCCGCGAGCGCTAATTACGTCCATTGACGTGTCAGAGATATCGGTCGTTGAAG
Source organism: Sulfuritalea sp. (assembly GCA_044344175.1). Lineage (GTDB taxonomy): Bacteria > Pseudomonadota > Gammaproteobacteria > Burkholderiales > Rhodocyclaceae > Sulfuritalea. The sequence goes on along the minus strand of JBIJDJ010000003.1, from coordinate 23,985 downwards.
CCAGAAAGGCCGTCCAGGCGGCAGGCATCGGTAATGTCACTCTGCGGCAGGCGGACATTTTTCATCTGCCCTTTCCGCCGGGCTCATTCGATCACGTCTTCCTGTGCTTCGTCCTTGAGCACCTGACCCGACCCGTTGAGGCACTGAAAGCACTGAAGAGCGTGTTGAAGCCCGGCGGAACCATCACGGTAATTGAGGGCGACCATGGCTCCACCTACTTCTATCCGGATAGCGGCGATGCGCGCAGGGCTGTTCGTTGCCTGGTGGAATTGCAGGCGAAAGCCGGAGGGAATGCGTTGATCGGACGAGCACTTTACCCTCTTCTAAAGGAAGCCGGCTTCGTCGAGGCGCATGTCTCGCCGCGAATGGTCTACGTGGACTCCAGCAAGCCCGCTTTGGTCGAAGGATTCACGAAAAATACTTTCATCGCGATGATCGAGGGTATTCGCAAGCCTGCAATTGAATCCGGGACCACGAGCGAAACCGCCTTTGACAAAGGCATAGCCGGTTTGTACAGAACGGCTGAAGAGGACGGCGTTTTCTGCTACACGTTCTTCAAGGCACGTGCCGTCAACAACTCCTGTGCCGAACAAGGCGCTCCAGGCGACGCGCCGCAGGCGGCGCGTCCATGAGCTCTGCGTCCGGACACCGCAACACCCGCCGCGGCGATTCGGAAATATCATGGCAACCATCGCCCGATGAACGTCACAACGAAAGGAGGCCCGACAATGCCCACGGGAATCCCTCGCGCAACTTGCCACGCTCGTCGAGCCCGAGATCCCGGGCTAACATGCAGGCCCGCGGCGCCTCCAGCAAGCGGCTCGGCCTGCGGCGGGCCGCCCGCGCCGGACATCAGGTATCCATATCATGAGTCGTCTTCCTGCTTCCGGACAGATTGCCGGCCTCGCCGCCTGGCTTGTCGTCACTTTTGTCGCGGCCGCGATCGGCGCCGCGGCGTCGGTCAATGCCGGGCCGTTCTACGCGCAGCTCGTGCGCCCGGCATGGGCCCCGCCGGGATGGCTGTTCGGGCCCGTCTGGACCGCGCTCTACCTCGCGATGGGCGTCGCGGCGTGGCTGGTCTGGCGCGCGGCCGGGTTCCGTACGGCGCGTGCGGCGCTGACGCTGTTCCTGATCCAGCTTGCGCTGAATGCGCTTTGGAGCTGGCTGTTCTTCGGCTGGCAGCGCGGCGCGCTCGCCTTCGCCGACATACTGCTCTTGTGGGTCCTGATCGTTGCGACCGTGATCGCCTTCCGGCGCGTGCAGCCACTCGCCGGTTGGCTGCTGGTGCCGTATCTGCTGTGGGTGAGCTTCGCCGCGGTCCTCAACCATGCGGTATGGCAACTCAACCCCGGGAGCCTGGGCTGATGGCCGGATTGGGAGTTCGCCCTGCTGCACGGGCGCGCACAATGATGCAAGAGACGGAGAAAACCTGATGAAGACCTGGGCGACCGTAGTCCTGCTGTTCCTGCTTGCCGTACCGGCCGGCCTCGCGACGGACAACATGAAGGCCTTTCCTCCGGCCGGCGAGGGCATGGTCCGCCACGTCCTGCAACTGCCGCAGCAGGCCGACGAATCCGGGCTCAAGGTGGAGCTGATCGTCGGCAAAACGGTCGAGACCGACGCGGGCAACCGTTACTTCTTCGCCGGCAGGATCGAGGAGGAAACCATCCAGGGCTGGGGTTTCCCGCGCTACATGGTCAGCAAGCTGGGGCCGATGGCAGGCACGCTGATGGCCGTCGATCCGGACGCGCCGAAGGTGACGCGCTTCATCACGCTTGGCGGCGCACCCTATATCATCCGCTACAACAGCCGTTTGCCGGTCGTGGTCTATTTACCCGAAGGCGTCGAGGTCCGCTACCGGATCTGGACGGCCGGAGCGGAGGTAAAAGCGATTGAGAAGGGTTGAACCGGGCTTTCCTGCGTGCCGCCAACCGAAGGGAACTGCGATGCTTGAACTGAGGCCGACGTGCAAGCACTGCAACAAGGCGCTGCCTGCGGATTCGACGCAAGCGCGCATCTGGTCCTACGAGTGCACCTTCTGCGCACATTGCGTAGAAACCGTGCTGGCTAACGTCTGCCCGAACTGCGGCGGCGGATTTGCGCCGCGGCCCGTCCGGCCGTCGCGGAATTTGAAGGGCGACAATTTCCTCGGCAAGGACCCCGCCGGCACGATGGTCAGGCACAGACCGGTTGATCCGGCTGCGCACGCGCTGTTCGCGGCGTCGATAAGATCGATAGCGCCGGAGAAGCGCTAGCCGGCCGGCTTCGCCTGCGCAACGACATTCAATAACAGAAAGACTCCTGCCATGACCACCGACCCCGGAGATACACCGCCGCAAACCGCCGATGAAGCACTCGCCCGCCTGCAGGCCGGCAACTTGCGCTTTATCAGCGGCGAGGCGCGTTTCCCGACCCTGCAGAAAGATGTTCTGGCCGAACTGGCCAGGGGCCAGCAGCCCTATGCCACGATCCTGGGCTGCAGCGACAGCCGGGTGCCGCCGGAACTGGTGTTCGATGCCGGGTTCGGCGAACTGTTCGTGATCCGGGTCGCGGGCAATGTGCTGGGTCGCTCGATCCTGGGAACCCTGCAGTACTCCGCACTGCACTTGAAAACCCCGCTGTTCGTCGTGATGGGTCACGAGGGATGCGGCGCAGTCAAGGCAGCCATCGCTTCCCGGTTTGACGGCGCACGGCAGGCAGGCCGGATCGAAATACTCCTGGAACAGATCATTCCTGCACTGGACGGCCTCGACCCGCAGGCAGCGCCGGCCGAACTGCTCAGCGCCGGCGTCGAAGCCAATGTGCGACCGACAATGCGCGAGCTACTTGAAACTCCGGAGGCAAAGGCCCGCGAGGGCGAAGGTGTCTTCAAACTTGTCGGCGCCGTGTATGAACTCGAAACGGGCCGGGTCCGCTTCCTGGATTGAGACCGGCGGCAAAGGAAAAAACATCATGTCACTCGAACTCTGGCTGGCCTTTGTCGCGGCATCGGCGGTGCTGCTGGTGATTCCGGGCCCGACCATCCTGACGGTGATCAGCTACTCGCTGGCGCATGGCCGACGCGCGAATGTGCCGCTGGTGGCCGCCGTCGCGCTCGGCGATTCGACGGCGCTGGCGCTGTCGCTGCTCGGCCTGGGCGCCGTCCTGGCAAGCTCGGCGTTCTGGTTCACCGTGGTCAAGTCGGCGGGCGGCCTGTACTTGATCTATCTCGGCCTCAGGCTATTGCGCCGCAGCGTTGCTTCCGGCGGATTGGCCGCAGCCGCCGCACCGGGTTCGCGCTGGCGACTCTTCGCCAACACCTGGCTGGTGACCGCACTCAATCCAAAAGGCATCGTGTTTTTTGTGGCCTTCCTGCCGCAGTTCATCACCCCCGGCGCCGACGTCACGCGCCAGCTCTGGATCCTGGCGGTCACCTTCGTGCTCATGGCGATTGTCAATGCGACGCTTTACACCGTGTTCGCGGCGGCGGCGCAACGGATGCTGGCTTCGCCGCGCGCGCAGCGCGGCTTCAATCTCGCCGGCGGCTCGCTGCTGGCCGTCGCCGGGATCTGGGCGCTGCTGGCGCGCCGCCCGGCATGACCGCACTCTGACTTTCCACTTCACGGGAGTTCGACAGAATGAGTAATGCTTACGTCATCGGGCACATCACGGTGAAAGACGATGAAAAATGGGAAGCCTATCGAATCGCGGCTACGGCCAGCCTCGCCCCATGGGGTGCCGAACTGGTTTTTCGCGGCCGGGATGCGGCGGTGCTGGCGGGCGAGCATACACACACCAACGCCGTCGTGATCCGCTTCCCCGACCGCAAGGCTGTCGCTGGCTGGCATTCGTCGGCGGCCTATCAGGCGCTGATTCCGCTGCGGCAGCAGGCGGCGGACGTCATCCTGCTCTCCTATGAGGAATAGCGGCAGGTGCCGGCAAGCAGGCACTGCGCTTCCTGCCGCAAGCGGCGGCGGTGGAGAATTGCACGAGGACTGCCGTACAATTGCGCCATTGCACCCTTTACCCGATTCCTGACAGAGGTACCCGATGGCAAAACCCAATTATTCGTTCGAAAAGCGCCAGAGAGATCTGGCCAAGAAGGCCAAGAAAGAGGAAAAGCGCCTGCGCAAGGCTGGCGGCCCTGCGACTACCGAAGGCACGGAAAACCCCGAGCCGGCTGCAGTACAGCCGGTAGCGGAAGTAAAGACCCAGCCCTGAGTTTCCCGGATCTGGTACGCCGACCATGGCAGACTGAAGTCTGCCCCACAATGGACCTTGCGACCATGGCAGACTGAAGTCTGCCCCACAATGGGCCTTGCGTTCAGCGCCCGAGCCTGTATACAGCCAGGCTGCCGAGGAAATTCGGCTCTTCCGTGACCAGGCGGCCGGCCTCGTCAAGTACCTGGCGCTCACGGATGACAAGCTTCATTTTCGTGCATAGCGACTCGAAATCGAGCAGGGTGAAGAAGCGCAGGTTGGGCGTGTCGAACCATTCGTAGGGCAGGTCTTCGGACACCGGCATGCGCCCGGCCATGACCGCCATGCGGTTCTTCCAGTAAGCAAAGTTGGGAAAGCTGACCACCGCCTCGCGCCCGACGCGCAGCATTTCGCTCAGGATGCGCTCGGTATGGCGCACGGTCTGCAGGGTGCGCGAGAGGACGACGTGGTTGAAGGTCTGGTCGTCGAATCCGGCCAGGCCTTGTTCCAGGTTGCCCTGAATGACGTTGATGCCGTTGACGATGGCGGCCAACACTTCGGCGTCTTCGAGTTCGACACCATAGCCCTTGGCGCCGCGCTCTTCGATCAGGCGCTTCAAGAGCGAACCATCGCCGCAACCGAGATCGAGCACGCGCTCTCCGGGCTGCACCCAGCTGGCGATGAGATCGAAGTCCGCCCTTTCGGGGGTGACTGCTCGCCCCCCGGCCCCCTCTCCGGGAGAGGGGGTGACGGATGTTCGCCGCTGGTGCGGCTCCGTGTTCGTGACTGCGCCGCCTTGGGGCGGCCCGGCGGCGGCGCTCATAGCTTTACCCTTTTCAGATAGGTATCGACCACGGCGTGGTAGTGCGGCTCGTCCATGAGGAAGGAGTCGTGGCCGTGAGCGCTGTCGATTTCGGCGTAGGCGACGTCCTGCCCGTTGTGCACCAGGGCATGGACGATCTCGCGCGAACGGGCTGGTGTGAAGCGCCAGTCGGTGGTGAACGCCACCACGAGGAACTTTGCCCTGGCGCGGGCCAGCGCACGCGCCAAGTCGTCGTCGAACTCCAGCGCCGGATCGAAATAGTCGAGCGCCTTGGTCATGCGCAGGTAGGTGTTGGCGTCGAACACGCCGGCGAACTTGTCGCCCTGGTAGCGCAGGTAGGATTCGATCTCGAATTCGACGTCGAAGCCGTAGCTGCCGGCGCCGACGCGCAGCCGCCGGCCGAATTTCTCGGCCATCTGGTCGTCGGAAAGGTAGGTGATGTGGCCGAGCATGCGCGCCAGGCGCAGGCCGCGCAGCGGACGCACGCCGTGCTCGTAGAAGTGGCCGCCGTGAAAATCCGGGTCGGTCAGGATGGCCTGGCGGGCGACATCGTTGAAGGCGATGTTCTCCGCCGAAAGCTTGGGCGCCGCGGCAATGACGAGGGCATGGCGGATGCGCTCGGGAAACGAGAGCGTCCATTGCAGCGCCTGCATGCCGCCGAGAGAGCCACCCATCACCGCCGCCCAGGCGTCGATGCCGAGGTGATCGGCGAGCCGCGCCTGCGAGGCGACCCAGTCTTCGACCGTGACCACGGGAAAATCGGCGCCCCAGGGTTTGCCGGTGGCGGGGTTGGGACTGGCCGGGCCGGTGGAGCCGTGGCAACCGCCGAGGTTATTTACGCCGACGATGAAAAAGCGGTCGGTGTCGAGCGGCCGGCCGGGGCCGACGATGTTGTCCCACCAGCCGATGTTGGCGGTGCGGTTGCCAAATTCGTCCGCCGTGTGCCCGGCGACGTGATGATGGCCGGACAGCGCATGGCAGACCAGGATGGCGTTGGATTTTGCGGCGTTGAGCGTGCCGTAGGTTTCATACACTAGGTCAAAGGCGGGCAGCACTCCGCCGCCTTTCAGCGCGAGGGGCTGGTTGAAATGCGCGCGCTGCGCGCTGACGACGCCGACACCGTTCATGGCTTACAGCTTATCAAGTTGCTCGCTGATTTTGTCGGGTTCATCCAACTTCAGGAGCTTGGCAACGCGCACGGCGAGCTGCGCGGCGTCGGACATCATGACCTGCTGCTTTACCTCCAGCAACTGCGCCGGATGCATCGAGAACTCGCGCAGGCCCATGCCGATCAGCAGCCGGGTCAGCTTCGGGTCGCCGGCCATTTCGCCGCATACCGCCACCGGCATGCCCACCCGCTGCGCGCTCTGTATGGTCTGTGAAATCAGCTTGAGCACGGCCGGATGCACGGGGTCGTAAAGGTGGGCCACGGAGCCGTCGGTACGATCGATCGCCAGCGTGTACTGGATCAAATCGTTGGTGCCGATCGACAGAAAATCCAGGCGGCGCAGGAAAGGCCCGAGCGCCAGCGCCGCGGCAGGGATTTCAATCATGCCGCCGATTTCGATCGCGTCGAACTTTTGCCGCGACTCGCGCAGCTGAAGCCTGGCGAGCTCTATGAGGCTCAGGGTCTGCTCGATCTCCTGGGCATGCGCCAGCATCGGAATCAACAGGCGCACCTTGCCGTAGTGCGAAGCACGCAGGATCGCCCGCAACTGCACCAGGAAGAGCTGCGGTTCGGCCAGGCAGAAGCGGATCGCGCGCAGGCCCAGCACCGGGTTGGGCGCGGCGCGATTGCCGGAGCGATTGCGCAGCGCGCGGGCCTCCTTGTCGGCGCCGATATCCAGGGTGCGGATGGTGACCGGCTTGCCGCCCAATGCCTTGACGACACTGCGGTAGGCCTCGAACTGTTCGTCTTCGTCGGGCAGTTCGTCGCGATTCATGAAGAGGAACTCGGTGCGGAACAGGCCGACGCCGTCGGCGCCGATCTCCGTCGCCCGCTCGGCGTCCTGCGGCAGCTCGATGTTGGCGTACAGCAGGACATCCTCGCCATCGAGCGTGCGCGGCCGGCCGGTTACCAGACGCTTGAGCTTGGCACGCTCGAGCAGGAGTTCGGACCTTCTGAGCCGGTACTCGGCCAGCACGCCCGAGGTGGGATCGACGATCAGCACGCCGCGCGTGCCGTCGACGATCAGCAGGTCGTCATCCTGGATCATCGGGCGGGCATGCTGCATGCCGACCACCGCCGGGATCGCCAGGCTGCGTGCGACGATGGCGGTGTGCGAGGTGGAGCCGCCCAGATCGGTGACGAAGCCGCCGATCTTCAGGGTCTTGAACTGGATGGTGTCCGCCGGAGAAAGATCATTGGCGACCACGATCAGATCATCGTCCGCCGTACTCGCCTTGCGCTTCGCCAGCTTGCGCTGCTTGCCCTGCAAGACCTTGAGCACCCGCTCGACCACCTGCACGATGTCCTGCTTGCGCTCGCGCAGGTAGGCGTCCTCGAATTCGTCGAACTGGTCGACCACCAGTTGCATCTGCTGCACCACTGCCCATTCGGCATTGCAGCGGCGTTCGCGAATCAGTTCGCGCACGCCGTCGGTCAGGGCCGTGTCGGCGAGGATCATGGCGTGCAGATCGACGAAGGCGGAAAGCTCGGCCGGGGCGCCGGGCACGCTGGCCTCCACACGCAGGGCGTCGAGTTCGGCACCGGCGGTGGCCACGGCCTTGTCGAAGCGCCCCAGTTCGCCCGCCACATCGCGCTCGCGCAACTGGTAATGGGCGACTTCCAGCATCGCATGCGAGACCAGATGCGCACGCCCGATCGCGATGCCGCCGGAGACCGCCTGGCCATGAAGGCTGAACGTCATTCGCTTTCGCCGAACTTGTCGGCGATGAGCTTGAGCAGGGCCTGCATGGCTTCGTCGGCACGCTCGCCCGCGGTGTCGACGGTCACCGTCGCGCCTTTGCCGGCGGCCAGCATCATCACGCCCATGATGCTCTTGGCATTGATACGACGGCTGCCGCGCTCCATCCAGACCTCGCACGGGAAGGATCCGGCGAGCTGGGTCAGCCTGGCCGAGGCGCGGGCATGCAGGCCCAGCTTGTTGAGGATTTCGGCTTCGGCGCGCGGCATCAGTGGTTGAGCATGTTGAGCACGCCGTCGCGACCGCCGGCGACGGTGCGGGTGACCAGGGTTTCCATGTCCTTGTCGCGGTAGGAGATTGCGCGCAGCAGCATGGGAAGGTTCACGCCGGCGATGCCCTCGATGCGCCCCGGTTCGAGCAGCTTCATCGCCAGATTGGAAGGCGTGGCGCCATAGATGTCAGTCATGATCAGCACGCCGCGTCCGGTATCGACCAGTTTCAGCATGTCGCGCGCCAGCGGCAGAGCGTCCAGCGGATCATCCTGCGCCGCAACGCCGAGTTGCACGATCTGCAGCGGCCGCTTGTTGAGCACATGGCAGGCGCACTGGATCAGCGCTTCACCGTAGGTGCTGTGGGTGAGGAGAAAGAGTCCGATCATGTCGCCATTCTATCGGATCAGCATCCAGGCCATAACCAGCACGGCCGCCAGCAGGAAGGCGATGGTCAGCCGCCGCGCCCAACGCTGCTTGCCGGCTTCGACTTCGTTGTCGGCATCGACGATGCGGCGTATCCGCTTCAAGGCCGCAATGCCGACGGTGCGCCGCACGGCGCGCTGAATTTCCGGATCGTCTCTTGACGACTCACCCCCCGGCCCCCGCTCCGGGAGCGGGGGTGACGGTGGTTCGCCGGCTGTGCCGCCTCCGGTTTGACTTGCGCCGCCTTGGGGCGGCCCGGCGGCGGCGCTCATGGCGCCACCTCCAGTTTGAGGCCGGGGACTTCGATCTTGACCCGCGCCTGCATCGCTGGCGTCGCGCTCACCGTGCCGTCAGCGCCGACTTTCAGCACCGCCTCGACGCCGAGCTTTTTGGCCATGCCGCGCCAGTCGCGGCCGGCGATGAAAATCGGCTTGGACAGGGCGTCGGAGCGCATGCCGGCTCCCGGCCCCGGCGCGATCAGCACCGTCACGGCCTGGGTGCCTTCGGCAGGAAAGCCACTGCGCGGATCGAGCAGATGACAGTAACGATGCCCCGCCATTTCGAAATAGCGGTGGTAATCACCCGAAGTGCCGATGGCTTCGCCGTCACGCAGTTCCAGCGTGGCCAGCGGCGCGCCGCCCGTGCCCTGCGGCCGCGGATGCTGGATGCCGATGCGCCAGGCCGCACCGCCCGGCTTGCCGTCGCGCGTGCCGAGCGCCATGACGTTGCCGCCGATGTTGATCAGCGCATTGCCGATGCCATCCTGTTTCAGCGACGCGGCGGCGCGGTCGAGTGCGACGCCTTTCAGGTACCCGCCGAAGTCAATAGCTACACTATTATTGCGGCTGCTGACATGATTGCCGTCCAGGCGCAGATCGGCAATCGACGGATGCTGCGCCAGCAGCGCCTGGACCGCCCCGGCATCGGGCAGACGCGGCTGGATGTCGTCGGTGTGGAAGCCCCAGAGGGCAATCAGGCGGCCGATGCCGGGATCGAACAGGTGCTCGCCGGCAGCGGCGACGGCCTGCGCCTCGCGAATGTAGCCGGCGAACTCGGCGCTGACGTCGTGCGTGCGGCCGGCCGCCATGGCTTCATTCAGCGCCGAGAGATCGGAAGGCTGCCAGGCGTGGTAAGTGCGGTGCAACCGGTCGAACTCCTGCAACACGCGATTGCCGGCGGCGCGCGCCTGCGCTTCCGGCGCGCCGGCGATGGCGAGTTCGACGCGGGTGCCGAAGACATAGGATTCCTGCCGCCACGGCTCGGACGGCCCGCAGGCAGCGAGCAGCCCAGCCGCGACAAGCAGGCTCAGGAGCCGGCACACTCCCGGCACTCCCTCTCCAGGGCGTCGACCAGCATGGCGGCGACATCGAATTTCGTCTGCTGCGTGATCTCGACGAAGCAGGTGGGGCTGGTGACGTTGATCTCGGTGAGACAGTCGCCGATCACGTCGAGGCCGACGATCAGCAGGCCGCGCGCCCATAAAGTCGGCGCCAGCGCCTCGGCGATTTCGCGATCGCGACCGAGCAGGGGCCGCGCCACGCCCTTGCCGCCGGCGGCAAGATTGCCGCGCGATTCGCCGGGCTTGGGGATGCGCGCCAGGCAATAGGGTACCGGCTCGCCGGCAATCAGCAAGATGCGCTTGTCGCCCTGGCTGATGGCCGGCAGGTAGCGCTGCGCCATGATGCTGCGGACGCCGAAGCCGGTCAGCGTCTCGACGATGACATTGCGATTGGGGTCGGCCTTCAACACGCGGAAAATGCTGCTGCCACCCATGCCGTCGAGCGGCTTCAGGATCACATCACCGAGTTCGTCGATGAAGGCATGGATGTCGACCGGGTCGCGGGCGATCAGCGTCGTCGGTATGTAGTGCGGGAACTCGGTGATGGCCACCTTTTCCGAATGGTCGCGAATCGAACGCGGCTTGTTCCAGATGCGCGCGCCCCCGGCTTCGGCGCGCTCCAGCAGCCAGGTGGCGGCGACGTATTCGAAATCGAAGGGCGGATCCTGGCGCATCAGCACGGCGTCGTAAGCGGTCAGCGGCAGCACGGCTTCTTCAGCAACAGCAAACCACGCCGTATCGTCAGCGCCGACTTTTAGTCGCAGTGCGCGCGCTGCGACGCGGGCGTCGCGCCAGGTCAGGGCCGTGCGCTCGATGGCCCAGATCTCGTGGCCGCGCTTCGCCGCTGCGCGCATCATGGCCACGCTGGAATCCTTGTAGGCTTTGAGGCTTTGCAGCGGATCGAGGACGAAGGCGAGCTTCATGCTGAAAAGCCCTGTTGAACCACAGAGACACAGAGGCACAGAGAAAGGCGAGGGCTTGACGGGGTGCGACTTGCCGTTCTTCCGCAGGGAAACGTATTTGAACAGACCCCGGGGTTTCCTCTGTGTCTCTGTCTCTCTGTGGTGAAGCCTTTCACGTTTTACTCCCGCGGCGCGGCGCGCTCGAGTTCCAGCGACGCGGCCAGCGTCGCCAAACGCGCAATCACGCCGTAGGCATAGAAGCGGTTGGGCGGCGCGTCAGGGCCGAGTTGGGCGTCGGGCAGCGTGCAGCCGGTGTCGAAGGCCAGCGGCTTGAAGGTCATGCCCGGGGCGTTGAGGTTCTCGTTGATGGCACGCCCCGTATTGACGCGGTAGAAGCCGCCGACCACGTAGCGGTCGATCATGTACACGACCGGCTCGGCCGTGCCTTCGTCAACCCGCTCGAAAGTCGGCACGCCTTCCTGGATGATGACCTCGGTCACCGCCATGCCTTCCTTGATCACCGCCATCTTGTTACGCTGCTTGCGATTGAGTCCCCTGACCTCGCTGGCGTCCTTCACCGTCATGATGCCCATGCCATAGGTGCCGGCGTCGGCCTTGACAATGACGAAGGGTTCCGACTCGATGCCGTATTCCTTGTACTTGGCGCGCATGCGGTAAAGCAGCGTGTCGATGTTGGCGGCGAGGCATTCTTCGCCGGCACGCTCCTGGAAGTTGACCTTGCCGCAGACCTCGAATTCGGGATTGATCAGCCAGGGATCGATGCCGATCTCGTTGGCGAAGGCGATCGCAACGTCCTGGTAGGCGGCGAAATGCACCGACTTGCGCCGCACGTGCCAGCCGGCCCACAGCGGCGGCAGAAGAAACTGCTCAGTGATGTTCTGCAGCAGTTCCGGCACGCCGCCGGAAAGATCGTTGTTGAGCAACACGGCGCAGGGATCGAATCCCTCCAGTCCAAGGCGGCGACCCTGGCTGCCGATGCGTTTCAGCGGCTCCAGCGTCAGCTTCTGGCCGTCGGGCAGGTCGAGCGTGGTCGGTTCGGTGATCTCCGGCAGCAGGCTGCCGATGCGCACGTTGAGCCCCGTGTGATGCAGGATGGATGCGAGACGCGCGACATTCATCAGGTAGAACTGGTTACGCGTGTGGTTCTCCGGCACCAGCAGCAGGTTCCTCGCCTCGGGGCAGATCTTTTCGATGGCCGACATCGCCGCCTGCACGCACAACGGCAGGAAGGCCGGGTTCAGGTTGTTGAAGCCGCCGGGGAACAGGTTGGTGTCGACGGGGGCGAGCTTGAAGCCGGCATTGCGCAGGTCGACCGATGTGTAAAACGGCGGCGTGTGCTCCAGCCATTGCGTGCGCAGCCAGCGCTCGACCGTGGTGTCGTTGTCGAGGATGCGCCGCTCGAGTTCAAGCAGCGGACCGGTCAGCGCGGTGGTGAGATGAGGAACCATAAGTTTCTGTTACCTGGACAAGCCGCGAGCGGTGTTTGCGGGTGATCTTACACCAGGCCCTTGACTGCAAACTCGGCAAACGCCTCCGGCAGCAGGGCTTGCTCCAGGCTGCGCTGCGAGAATAGAAAGCGGCCGTCGCAGACGAAACCGAGTTCGCTCCAGTCCACGTCGTTGAGCATGGCGGTCAGGCGCTTGAGGTCGGCCGCCGTGAGTTTCGTGCGGTACGGGAACAGCGCCAGCACCGCACCATCGTAGTCGTTGCAGGGGTGCAGAAAGAAGGGCGTCAAATTGCGCGTGCGGCCATTGACGTAAATTCGCGGATCGGGCGACACATGATGGCGGCGGCCCCATTTCCACCAGTTGGATTCGTCGAAGCGGGTGACACGGCGCGCCAAAAGGCGTTCCTTGAATTGCTCGAGATACGGCAGGGGCCCCTCGCGATCGAGGTAGACCATGCGTTTCGTGGCGCCGGTCTGCGCGGTTTTCGACCAGACGAATTCCGTGTTGGCGAACTCCTGGTTCCTGAAAATTTCATCCGCGCCGGAGACGGCGCCGACCTTGACGGCGAACACGCTGGCCAGCGGCAGGCTGTAGATGCCGCGGGTGAACATCAGTTGTCCGCCGGACAGCGCCATGCGCCGTCCGTCGTGCAGGCGATGGCTGGCATTGCCTTTCTCGAAGCGCCAGATGGCGCAATTGGGCGCGGCGCCGGCGAAGATTTTCGCGTCGCCGAGATCCTCGAAATCGGTGATGGTGCCCTGGTCGAACAGCCAGGTGTTGAGCCGCCCGGCGCCGGTGGCCTTGAGGAAGTCGCGCGGCGTGATGAGGATCAGTTCGCCGCCCGGCTGCAGGTGACGCACGCACTTCTCGATGAAATGCAGGTAAAGGTTGGCGTGGCCGTCGAGCAGGCCGGAACCCAGCCGGATCGCGGTTTCCGGCAGGATGTCACGTGCCTTGACGTAGGGCGGATTGCCGATGACGGTGGCGAACTTCTCGCTCTCGGGATAGGCGAAGAAGTCGATGTTCAGCGCGCCGGCCGGACAGTGCGCGGAATCCAGTTCGATCGCCACGCAGCCCGCCAGCCGCGCCGAAAACGCGCCGTCGCCGCAGGCCGGATCGAGCACCGGACCGTGGTTGCGGCACAGGGAAAGCATGCGCTCGACGATCGCAGGCGGAGTGAACACCTGCCCGTACCGAGCGATGTCAAAAGCAGGCGCTGGTGACACGGCGTTTGAAGAAAATCCCGGCGCGGGGCCGGGATTGTCGGGCTCGTTGGCAGCGATCAGAACGTGCCTATCACCCACATCGGCACGCGCACGCCGGAATCGAGCGACCCGGGCTGACGCACCCAGGTACCCTCGCCGGTGTTGTCGAGCAGGTAGTAAGGCACGCCGTGCGACGGGGTGACCTTGAGCATGTAGAGCTTGCCGTTCATGCGGTATTCCTCGACCTTGTCTTCGCCGCGCCGGGTGATGGTGACCTGCGGCTCCAGCTCCTCGTTCAGGCTGCCGGCCGGCGGCGGGGGCGGCTCGGGGATGGGCTCCAGCTTGGGTGGCAGGGTCTGCGCGGCAACATTCAGCGCAAGGGCGGAAAGCAGAATAAAGAGTGTGCGGCGCATGGCTTGTTCCTTAAGAGTTCCCGCCAGTTTATCAAAGGTTAAGCAGCAATTCGTGCTCTTCCGGCAAGGGACCGAAGCCGCGTGTCTCGTAATGGTCGAAAATCGCCGCCACCACGCGCTCCGGTTCGTCGATGACCTGCAGCAGATCAATGTCTTCGGCGTTGATCATTTTCTCCGAGACCAGTCGTTCACGGAACCAGTCGAGCAGGCCAGCCCAGAACTCGGACCCGACCAGGATCAGCGGAATGCGCGGGGTCTTGCCGGTCTGGATCAGGGTCAGGGCTTCCAGCAGTTCGTCGAGCGTGCCGAAACCGCCGGGCATGACAACATAGGCAGCGGCGACCTTGACGAACATGTACTTGCGGGCGAAGAAGTGGCGGAAGCTCTGCGAGATGTCCTGGTAGCGGTTGGCCTTCTGCTCGTGCGGCAACTGGATGTTGAGCCCGATGGACAGGCTCTTGCCTTCGAAGGCGCCCTTGTTGGCCGCTTCCATGACGCCGGGCCCGCCGCCGGAGACCACCGAAAAACCCGCATCGGACAGCTGCCGGGCAATTTGCTCGGTGAGCTGGTAGTAGCACGAATCGGGCGTGACGCGCGCGCTGCCGAAGATCGACACGGCCGGCCGCACCGTGGCCAGGCGTTCGGTCGCCTCGACGAACTCTGACATAATGCCGAACACCCGCCAGGCTTCACGCGCACTGGTAGCGGTCTGCCGGGCAGGAGCCGCGTCAAAGACCTTCGTTCCCTTCGCCAGGCTCCCGGGTATCTTGTCCTTCTCATTCATATAGCATCGCTCCTCCATGCCCACGCTTCTGCTCGTCGACGGCTCGTCCTATCTTTACCGCGCATTTCACGCCCTGCCCGATCTGCGCAATGCCGCCGACGAACCCACGGGCGCGATCCGTGGCGTACTGTCCATGCTGCGCGTGCTCGAAGCCGACTATAAGTCAGATTTCCGCGCCGTGGTGTTCGATGCCAGGGGCAAGACCTTCCGCGACGACTGGTATCCCGAGTACAAGGCGCACCGGCCGTCGATGCCCGACGATCTGGCGGCGCAGATCGAGCCGCTGCACCAGTGCATCCGCGCCGCCGGCTGGCCGCTCTTGATGATCGACGGCGTCGAGGCCGACGACGTGATCGGCACCCTGTCGCGGCAGGCGACCAGCGCAGGCATCGACTGCGTGATTTCCACCGGCGACAAGGATCTGACCCAACTGGTAAATCCGCGCGTCAGGCTGGTCAATACCATGAGCAATGAAGTGCTCGACGAGGCCGGCGTCAAGGCCAAGTTCGGCGTGCCGCCGGAACGCATCGTCGATTACCTGGCGCTGGTGGGCGACACCTCGGACGGCATCCCTGGCGTGCCCAAGGTGGGGCCGAAGACCGCGGTGAAATGGCTCGACGCCTGGGGTTCGCTCGATGCCATCGTCGCCCACGCCGGCGAGATCGGCGGCGCAGTGGGCGAGAACCTGCGCCAGCACCTCGATTTCCTGCCGCTGGGCGTGAAGCTGGTCACGGTGGTGTGCGACCTGCCGCTGCCGCTGTCGGTGACCGAACTTGCGCCGCAGACGCCGGACAAGGAGAAGCTGGCCGAGTTGTTCACACGGTTGGAATTCAAGGGCTGGCTGCGCGAGTTGAGCGGCGAAGCGCCGCCGCCGGCGACCCGCTCGCGAAGCGCCGTGTCGCCGGCGCCGACTATTGCAGCCGCGCCCACGGTCGAACCCGACCGCAGCGCCTACGAATGCATCCTCGAAGCGGCGCAACTCGACGCCTGGCTGGCCCGCCTCGATGCCGCCGCACTGGTTTCGCTCGATACCGAAACCACCGGCCTCGACCCGATGCAGGCGCAGCTGGTGGGGATTTCCTTCGCCATCGCCGACGGCGAAACAGTGCATGCCGCCTACCTGCCGCTGGGCCACAGCTACGCCGGCGCGCCGGCGCAGCTGCCCTTCGGCGAAACTCTCGCACGCCTCCGCCCATGGCTGGAATCCGCACGCCACGCCAAGCTCGGCCAGCACCTCAAATACGACCGCCACGTCTTCGCCAATCACGGCGTGCACTTGCGCGGCATCGTCGAGGACACGCTGCTGCAATCCTACGTGCTGGAATCCGACAAGCCGCACGACCTCGGTTCGCTCGCCGCACGCCATTGCGGCCTGGCGACGATCAGCTACGACGCCGTCACCGGCAAGGGTGCCAACCGCATTTCCTTCGCCCAGGTCGATGTCGCGCGCGCCGCCGAGTATGCGGCCGAGGATGCCGACGTCACCCTGCGCGTGCATCAGGCGCTGCGCCCGCAACTCGCGGGCGAGCCCGAATTGGAAGCCCTCTACCGCGACCTCGAACTGCCGGTCGCGGAAGTGCTGTTCAGGATCGAGCGCAACGGCGTGCTGATCGACGCGGCGACGCTGGCGCAGCAGAGCGACGAACTCGGGCGCAAGATCATGGCCCTCGAAGCCGAGGCACAGCAACTGGCCGGCCAGCCCTTCAACCTGAATTCGCCCAAACAGCTGGCCGAAATCCTGTTCAACCAGCAGGGCCTGCCGGTAGTGAAGAAGACGCCTTCGGGCGGGCCATCGACCGATGAGGAAGTGCTGGAGAAACTGGCCGAGGACTATCCGCTGCCGAAGAAGATTCTCGAGCACCGCAGCTTCGCCAAGCTGAAGAACACCTACACCGACAAGCTGCCGAAGATGATCAACCAGGCCACCGGTCGCGTGCACACCAGTTTCGCCCAGGCCGTGGCCGTGACCGGACGGCTGGCGTCCTCCGACCCCAACCTGCAGAACATCCCGATCCGCACCGCGGAAGGCCGCCGCATCCGCTCCGCCTTCGTCGCCCCGGCGAATCACCGTATCGTCAGCGCCGACTATTCGCAGATAGAGCTGCGCATCATGGCCCACCTCTCCGACGATCCGCGCCTGCTGGAAGCCTTCGCCCAGGGTGAAGACGTGCATCGCGCCACCGCTGCCGAGGTTTTCGGCCTGACGCCGATCGAGGTCAGCAACGATCAACGGCGCGCGGCCAAGGCAATCAACTTCGGCCTGATCTACGGCATGAGCGCCTTCGGCCTGGCCAAGCAGATCGGCGTCGACCGCACGGCCGCCGCGGCCTACATGGACCGCTACTTCGCCCGCTATCCGGGTGTGGCCCGCTACATGGAGGAGACCCGCGCCATCGCCCGCGACAAGGGCTATGTCGAAACCGTGTTCGGTCGCCGCCTGTGGCTGCCGGAGATCAGGTCGTCGAATGCCGGCCGGCGCCAGGGCGCCGAGCGCGCCGCAATCAACGCGCCGATGCAGGGCACGGCGGCCGACCTGATCAAGCGCGCCATGCTCGCCGTGCAGGACTGGCTGGCCGCGCAAAAAATGCAGTCCTTGCTGATCCTGCAGGTGCATGACGAACTGGTGCTGGAAGTGCCCGAGGAAGAACTCGAGCAGGTGCGCACAGCATTGCCCAGGCTGATGGGCGGCGTCGCAAAACTCAAGGTGCCGCTGCTGGTGGAAGTCGGGGTTGGCGCCAACTGGGATGCGGCGCACTGAGCGCGTATGAACCTGGAAGACTCAGCTGAACCACAGAGGCACAGAGATCACATAGGAAAAACAAGCGCTTGCCATGTCTCATGGCACTCATCTGCCGGGTGGTTGGTATCGAAAGGACAAGCTATTAATTCCCTGCCTTTCTCTGTGTCTCTGTGGTGAGGTTTTTGGGATGAATAAATCTACTGCGCGGGCCGGATCGCGCAATTTACCCGCGGCGTTTGTTAAAACACATTCAGTTATGAAGCTTGTTGCTTGACCTGATTACGCTTTTCCATGAAACTTGCTCCCATGAGCGTTTCCCTCGATCCCCTTGAGCACAAGGTCGAACAGATTGTCGCCGTCTGCGCCAGTCTGCGCGGCGAGAACCAGGCGCTACGCGCCCACGTCGCCGGCCTAGAGGCCGAAAAGGCGGCGCTGGCGAAGAAGATCGACGTTGCGCGCGAGCGCCTTGAGGGCCTGATGGCGCGGTTGCCCGACGAATGAAAAAAACCCTCGAAGTCACGCTGCTGGACAAGGACTATCGCGTTGCCTGCGAGCCGGCCGAGCGCGAGGCGCTGCAGGCGGCGGTAGCCTTTCTCGACGGCAAGTTGAAGGAAGCCGGCGAGAAGGCACCCAGCGGCGCATCCAACAGCGCGCGCGGCAGCGGCGAACGCGTCGCGGTGATGGTGGCCCTGAATCTGGCCCACGAATTGCTGGCCGCAAAAAACACTCCGGAAAATGTTGCAATGGCTGTTGAAAGCGAATCGATTCAGCGTAGAATAAATTTCATCGAAGCCAAGCTCGACGAATCGCTGGCGCAGCATGAGCAGTTGTTTTAAACCGCGCCCGCACCGGATTCGCAAATGAATTGCCTGGCTTCCCAGGGTTTCCCCTGCGGTGTTCGCCAAGGCCATAGATTCCTTGAACCAATATCCATTGGCACCGGCCGCAGCCCGAAGACGCCGCCGTTGTGATCGCTCCCAGTGAGCGAACCTGAAGCGGCAGGAAAGTGGCCTCTCTGAACCCAGGTTCAGGATGCCGGCCAAACGGCACTCGCGGGGGAATTTGACAGCAGGGCGCGGATTATTCCGCGCCTTCTTTTTTGTGGATTTGCCGAGGCCACAGGCGCAACAGGGACGAACCGGATGGCACGCTACTGGCTGATGAAGACGGAACCCGGCGTGGTCGGCATCGACGACGTGCTGGCGATGCCGCAGCAGACCGTCGACTGGTGGGGCGTGCGCAACTACCAGGCGCGCAACTTCATGCGCGACCAGATGAAGATCGGCGATGGCGTGCTGTTCTACCACTCCTCCTGCGCCGAGCCCGGCATCGCCGGACTGGCCGAGGTGTCGCAACTCGCCTACCCCGACCGCACCCAGTTTGATCCGCAAAGCCCCTACTTCGATCCGAAGTCGACGCCGGAAAATCCGCGCTGGGTCAATGTCGATGTGCGCGTGGTGAAGAAGACGCGCCTGGTCGGCCTCGATGAATTGCGCGCCCATCCGGAGCTTCAACACATGCGCGTCCTGCAACGCGGCAACCGCCTTTCGATCACGCCGGTCGATCCGGCGGAATGGAAGTTCGTCACCGGAAAGCTGATCAGGAAAGCCGCGCAGTGAGCATCTGGTGGCTGGGCTATCCGCTGCTCGGCGCCCTCGCCGGCTTCTTCGCCGGCCTGTTCGGCGTCGGTGGCGGGCTGACCATCGTGCCGCTGCTGCTGCTGCTGTTTACGGCGCAGGACTTTCCGCTGCAGCATGTCCTGCACCTGGCGCTGGGCACCTCGATGGCAACCATCGTGCTCACCTCGATGTCCAGCATGCGCGCCCATCACCAGCACGGCGCGGTGCGCTGGGACATCGTCAAGGTCTTCGCCCCGGGCCTGATGGCCGGAACCTTCGGCGGCTCCTTCATCGCCGCCGCAATCCCGACGCGACCGCTCGCCGTGATATTCACGGCCATCGTCTTCTACGCCTCGGCCAGCATGCTGATCGACCGCAAGCCCAAGCCTTCGCGCCAGTTGCCCGGCAACGCGGGAATGCTGGCGATCGGCTCCGGGATCGGCGTCGTCTCCAGCCTGGTCGCCGCCGGCGGCGGATTCCTCACGATTCCCTTCATGGTGTTCTGCAACGTGACCATCCACCATGCGGTCGGCACCTCGGCGGCGCTCGGCTTTCCGATCGCGGTGGCCGGCGCGGTCGGCTTCATCGCCAGCGGCTATGGTGTTGCCGGACTGCCGCCATGGTCTTTCGGCTACATCGACCTGCCCGCCCTGGTCGGCGTGGTCGCGGTAAGCATGCTCGTCGCGCCGCTGGGCGCACGCACGGCGCATAAACTGCCGGTCAAGCAGCTCAAGCGCGGCTTCGGCGTTTTTCTGGCGCTGCTGGCGCTGCAGATGCTTTACCGTCTGCTGCGCTGATACACCGATATCCCGATTAAATTTGTCCGCCCCCGGATAACAAAATTTATTGTCGGTCGGGCGGGGGCAACAAGGTAATTGCACGGCACAATCCAGTCTTTCGCAAAGTCTTATAGAAGACTGACAACCCAAGGTCACAGAGAAAGCCCATGTCCGACACCCTCACCCTCGAAGCACTCCTGTCCGCCGGCGCCGATGCTGCCGCCGCCATCGGCGCGCCTGCGCGCAAACCGCTGACCCATGGCGAACTGCGGGCGCTGATCGCTCGCACCGTCGCCAGCCTCAACGCGCTGGGCGCCGGCCGCAATGATCGCGTCGCCATCGTGCTGCCCAACGGCCCGGAAATGGCGGCCTGCTTTCTCGCCGTCGCCACCGGTACCGCCTCGGCGCCGTTGAACCCGGCCTACCGGGAAGAGGAATTCGAGTTCTATATCGGCGACCTGAATGCGAAGCTGCTGATCACCATGCGCGGCGTCGATACGCCCGCCCGTGCCGCCGCCACAAAGCTCGGCGTGCCCATCGTCGAACTGGTGCCGGATACGGGCGCCGGCGCCGGCAGCTTCACGCTCGAAGCCACGGCGGGCGTGACGGCAACCCCGGCCACACCGGCCACACCCGCGGCCAACGGCGGCTTCGCGCGGCCCGATGACATCGCCATGGTGTTGCATACCTCGGGCACCACCTCACGGCCCAAGATCGTGCCGCTGTCGCAGAAGAACCTCTGCGCCTCGGCGCGCCACATCCGCAAGGCGCTGGCCTTCACGCCGGCGGATCGCGGCCTCAACATCATGCCGCTGTTCCACATCCACGGCCTCATCGCCGGCGTGCTGGCTCCGCTGTCGGCCGGCTCCGAGGTGTTCTGCTCGCCCGGCTTCGATGCGCTGAAATTCTTCGGCTGGATGGATGAATGCCATCCGACCTGGTACACCGCCGTGCCGACCATGCATCAGGCCATCCTGACCCGCGCCGGCCGCAACAAGGAAACCATCGCGAAGAATCCGCTGCGCTTCGTGCGCTCCTCGTCCTCGTCGATTCCGCCGCAGGTGATTGCGGAACTGGAAGCGGTGTTCGGCGCGCCGTTGATCGAGGCCTACGGCATGACCGAGGCAGCACACCAGATGGCCAGCAACCCCTTGCCGCCGGCGGTGCGCAAGCCCGGTTCGGTCGGCCTCGCCGCCGGACCGGAAATCGAAATCATGAGTGAGGACGGCAAGATCCTGCCGCCCGACACCGTCGGCGAGATCGTGATCCGCGGCCCCAACGTCACCACCGGCTACGAGAACAACCCGCAGGCGAATGCCGAGGGCTTCAGCAACGGCTGGTTCCGCACCGGCGACCAAGGCGTCAAGGATGCCGAGGGCTATGTCTCGCTGACCGGTCGCCTCAAGGAGATCATCAATCGCGGCGGCGAAAAGATTTCTCCGCGCGAGATCGACGAAGTCATCATGGATCACCCCGCGGTGGCGCAGGTAGTCTGCTTCGCCGTGCCGCACCCCAAGCTCGGCGAGGAAGTCGGCGCAGCGGTGGTGCTGAAGGAAGGCGCCACTGCCACCGAGAAGGAAATCCAGGCCTTCGTCGCCATCCACGTCGCCGACTTCAAGGTGCCGAAGAAAATACTGATCCTGGCCGAGATTCCCAAGGGCGCCACCGGCAAGCTGCAGCGCATCGGGCTTGCCCAAAAGCTTGGCCTCGCCTGAACACTCCGCCATTTAGCTGCACATAATTCCGCAAGCATACAAACCTGAGGGCCACTCCATGAAACTTACCAAGATCGCTTTTGCGCTGGGCGCCAGCCTCGCCTTCTTCGCCGCTTCCGCCGCCCACGCCTGGGAGCCGACCAAGCCGGTGGAGTTCGTCGTTCCCGCCGGCACCGGTGGCGGCGCCGACCAGATGGCGCGCTTCCTGCAGGGCGTGATCGCCAAGCACAAGCTGATGAAGCAGCCGCTGATCGTGGTCAACAAATCCGGCGGCGCCGGCGCCGAGGGCTTCCTCGAAATCAAGGGCGCCAAGGGCGACGCACACAAGATCGTGATCACCCTGTCCAACCTGTTCACCACGCCGCTGGCCACCGCCGTACCCTTCAACTGGCGCGACATGACGCCGGTCAGCATGCTGGCGCTGGACGAGTTCGTGCTCTGGGTCAATGCCGAGACCCCCTACAAGACCGGGAAAGAGTATCTCGACGCGGTCAGGGCCGGCACCGACAACAAGTTCAAGATGGCCGGCACCGGCTCCAAGCAGGAAGACCAGTTGATCACCGTGCTGGTGGAAAAAGCCGCCGGCAAGAAGATCACCTACATCCCGTTCAAGGGCGGCGGCGACGTCGCCGTGCAACTGGTCGGCAAGCATGTCGACTCCACGGTGAACAACCCGATCGAAGCCGAGGCCCACTGGCGCTCGGGCAAGCTGCGCGCCCTGTGCGTGATGGACAGCAAGCCCATGCCCTACAAGGCCAAGGTGACCACCACGCAATCCTGGGGCGACCTGCCGACCTGCAAGTCGGCCGGCATCGACGTCGAGTACCTGATGCTGCGCGGCATCTTCATGCCACCGGGCGTGACGCCGGACCAGGTGGCTTTCTATGTTGACCTGTTCAAGAAGGTCAAGGAACTGCCGGAGTGGAAGGACTTCATGGAGAAGGGCGCCTTCAACCAGACTTTCATGAGCGGCGCGGAGTTCGCCGACTGGGTGGCCAAGACCGAGGCCCAGCACGTCGTCCTGATGAAGAACGCCGGCTTCCTCGCCAAGTAGTCGCGTGGATCAGCAGAACGAAGCGGCCGGGCTCAACCGGCGCATCCCGGAGGCGGGAGTGGCCCTGCTGCTGCTGGTCTGCGGACTGGTCGTGGTCTTCGACAGCCTGCGCGTGGGCATCGAATGGGCCGACGACGGCCCGCGCGCCGGCTATTTCCCCTTCTTCATCGGCCTGTTGCTGAGCTTTTCCGCCGGCTGGATCCTGCTGCAGGCCGTGCTTGGCTGGCGCAAGGAGACCAAGCTGTTCTCGCAATGGAGCGAGTTGCGCGATGTCAGGGCGATGCTGGTGCCGACCACGGTCTTCATCGCCGCCGTTCCCTTCCTCGGGCTCTACGTCCCCGGCGCGCTGCTGATCGGCTTCTTCATGCACCGTCACGGAAATTTCGGCTGGCTGACGACCGTCCTTACCGCGATCGGCGCGCCGGTGATCTTTTTCCTGATTTTTGAACAGTGGTTCCTCGTGCCGCTGGCCAAGGGACCGATCGAAGCCTGGCTGGGGTTTTAACGTGAAGCAACAGGATGAGTCGCTGGTGATATCGAGCGCAGCGAGCCAATCAATAGCCTCCCCGGGAGGGGAGGACGGGAGGGGCGGGCCTTCAATTCGCCCTTCGCGTGTTTCATCATCGGCGGGTGGCTTTCACCGCCCTGCGCGTTAGGGAAACTCCGAGATGGATGAAATCAACAGCCTGATGCAGGGCTTCAGCGTCGCCATGACGCTGCCCAATATCGGCTTCATGCTGGTCGGCCTCCTGCTCGGCATCCTGATCGGCGTACTGCCGGGCCTGGGCGGCGCCAACGGCGTGGCGATCCTGCTGCCGCTGACATTCTCGATGAACCCGACCTCGGCCATCATCATGCTCTCCTGCATCTACTGGGGCGCGCTGTTCGGCGGGGCGATCACCTCCATCCTGTTCAACATCCCGGGCGAGCCCTGGTCGGTGGCCACCACCTTCGACGGCTTTCCGATGGCGCAACAGGGGCGTGCGGCCGAGGCTTTGACGACCGCCTTCACCTCCTCCTTCGTCGGTGCCCTGTGCGCGGTGTTGGCGATCACCTTCCTCGCCCCGCTGCTGGCGAAATTTGCGCTGGAGTTCGGCCCGCCCGAATTCTTCGCGGTGCAGATGCTGACCTTCTGCAGCTTCCTCGGCATGAGCAAGGAACCGCCGATGAAAACCCTGGCGGCGATGATGCTCGGCTTTGCTCTCGCGGCCGTCGGCATGGATTCGGTGACCGGCCAGCTGCGCATGACCTTCGGTTTTCCGGTGTTGCTCAAGGGCTTCGATTTCCTGATCGCGGTGATCGGCCTGTTCGGCATCGGCGAGATCCTGCTGACCATGGAAGAAGGCCTCGCCTTCAAGGGCAAGTCGGCGAAGATAAATTTCCGCATCGTCTGGCAGACCTG
>JBIJDJ010000227.1:0-4609 GCA_044344175.1 Sulfuritalea sp. | reverse complement strand
CGGCGCCATGATGCGCAAACTGGTTCATGTCGCCTTTGGTGTCCTCAAGTCCGGCAAACCGTTTGATCCGGCTTTGCACGGCGTTTGACGGGGATAACAGTATCTACAGTTCACCCTGCGCGGTATTTCCGGTGAGACTCAGCGCCACCGCTTCGGCGACCTTGATGCCATCGACCGCCGCCGAAAGGATTCCTCCCGCGTAACCGGCGCCTTCACCGGCGGGAAACAGGCCGCGCGTGTTGAGGCTCTGGAACCCGTCGTCGCGGGTGATGCGGATCGGTGACGAAGTGCGCGTCTCGACTCCGGTCAGCAGCGCGTCGTCCATGGCGAAGCCGGCGATTTCGCGACCGAAGGCCGGCAGCGATTCGCGCAGCGCGGCGACCACGTAATCCGGCAGGCACAGCGCGAGGTCGGTCATTTTTACTCCCGGCGTATAGGACGGCAGCACCGCGCCGGGTTCGGTCGATGGTCGCCCCGCGAGAAAGTCACCGACGCGTTGTGCCGGCGCCTTGTAGTCGCTGCCGCCGGCCTCGAAAGCCAGGCTTTCCCAGTGGCGCTGGAAGGCAATTCCAGCCAAAGGCGCGGCCAGCGGATTGGCGTTTTTACCCTGACTGCCCGGATAGTCGGCCGGCGTGACGCCGACCACGATCGCGCTGTTGGCGTTGCGCTCGTTGCGCGAATACTGGCTCATGCCGTTGGTGACGACGCAGCCCGGCTCTGAGGTCGCCGCCACCACCGTGCCGCCCGGGCACATGCAGAAGCTGTAGGCCGAGCGGCCGTCCTTGCAGTGATGCACCAGCTTGTAATCCGCCGCGCCGAGCAGTGGATTGCCGGCATTCCTGCCGAAACGGGCGCGGTCGATCAGTGACTGCGGATGCTCGATGCGCACGCCGATGGAAAACGGCTTGGCTTCGATATGCACGCTGCGCTGGTGGAGCATTTCGAAGGTATCGCGAGCGCTGTGGCCGACTGCCAGCACGATGTGAGTGGCAGCGATGGTCTCGCCGCCGGCCAGCCTCAGTCCGCGGACATGGCCGTGCTCGATGTCGATATCCTCGACCCGGCTGCCGAAGCGGATTTCGCCGCCCAGCGCCTCGATCCCGGCGCGCATGTTCTCGACCATGCCCACCAGCTTGAAGGTGCCGATGTGCGGCTTGGCGACGTAGAGGATTTCCGCGGGCGCGCCGGCCTTGACGAACTCCGTCAGCACCTTGCGGCCGCGAAAAGCCGGATCCTTGATCTGGCTGTAAAGCTTGCCGTCGGAAAAAGTGCCGGCGCCGCCTTCGCCGAACTGCACGTTGGATTCGGGATTCAACTGCCCCTTGCGCCACAGGCCCCAGGTATCCTGGGTGCGCTCGCGCACCGCCTTGCCGCGCTCCAGGATCAGTGGGCGGAAACCCATTTGCGCCAGGATCAGCCCGGCGAACAGGCCGCAGGGACCGCTGCCGATCACTACCGGCCGCAGTGTGGAAGATGTCTGCGGCGCCCGGGCAGGGAAGTGATAACTCGTGTCCGGCGTCGTCCCGACATGGCGGTCGCCACGGAGGCGTTTCAGCACCGCCGCTTCGTTCCTGAGTTCCACGTCCAGCGTGTAGATGAAAACGATGGCCGAGGGCTTGCGCGCGTCGTAACTGCGACGGAAGATCGAGTAAGCGACAAGTTCATCCGCCGCAATACCCAGACGCTTGAGGATCGCGCCGTGCAATTCGTTCTCGGTGTGGTCTAGCGGGAGCTTGAGTTCGGTGATTCGCATGCCCTTGCGAAGCCCTTACGCCAGTGACTTGCCAAGCAGCCGCAGGAAATTTCCGCCGACATAGGCGGCGATGTCTTCCTGCGTCAAGCCGGCTTCCCGCATTTCGCCGATCAGAGCCGGAAGCGAAGCGATCGATTCCCAGCCTTCGACGAAACGCGGCAGCCCGCCGCCGCCATCCGTGCCGAGGCCGCAATGCTCGATGCCGAGGCGCGCCTTCATCAGGATGATTTCCTCTACCCAATGTTTGAGCGTGGTTCTTTGCGAGTTCTTTCCCGAATAGGCGAGCGGCCAGGTGCAGACAAGCCCGCCAGTTCTGGCAATCGATTCCATTTCCGGCCATGTTCTCAGGCGGCGCGACCCGGAGTTTTCCTCCCCCGGCAGAAACGGGCTCGTATGCGAGTCGAGCAGAGGCCTGGCGCTCACCTCGATGATGCTTTTCAGCGTGCCGGCCTTGGCATGGGATACATCGACGATCATGCCAATGGCATTCATTCGCTCGACGACGCGCACCCCGAAGGGCGTCAGCGGACCGTCGGCACCGGAGCGCTGGTTGAAGCCGATCTCGTTGTCGCGCTCATGCATGAGCGTCATCAGCCTTACCCCGTAGGCGTGAAAGGTATCCAGGTTCTGCAACTGACCCTCCAGCGCATCGCCCCCTTCAATCGCCATCAATCCCGCGGGTATCTTGCGCGCGGCAATGAGCGCCGGCAGATCGGCGGCCCTTTCCAACAGGCGGATATGTCCTTGTTCCTCCCAGCGCCGGACCTTCTCAAGCTGATTTTTCGTATCGGCGAAAGGCATCCCGGAGCGACCCCGCATATACGTCATGTCGCCGACCGCCGAGCAGGCGCACAGCGCCATGTTCAACTGCTTCATGACGTCGAGCGTCGGGGTGGAGCGATCAAAGGAGCGGCCACCGTGCAACCATTCCGGATGGGCGTGCGGGTCGGCGATCAACAGATTCACGCTCGTCGCAGTTGCGGCCGCGGCCGACTTACCCTGCTCGCCGCCGATGCACCAGTCGCCGAGGGCGGCGGACAGACCGGCAGTTGCGCAGCGGCCGATAAAGCGCCTCCTGTTCACGGCGTTGGTCCTGGATCGATGACGGAGCTCATGCGGCCTCCCGTCCCTGCCGGGCGCGCCGGTGAAACCACAGCAGCGTGCTGGCCAGCGCCGTCATGGCGACGACCGGAATCGCGTAGGAATTGAGGCTGCTCCAGCCGTCACCGGTGATCAGGATGCCGGCGGACAGCGAAGTGATGCCCTGCACGCCGAGCACGATAAAGTCGTTGCTGCCCTGCACCTTGGCTTTTTCTTCAGGGCGATAGGTTTCGGTCAGCAGTGTGGTGCCGCCGATGAACAGGAAATTCCAACCGATACCCAGCAGCACCAGCGCCCACCAGAAGTGCGTCAGCGTAACCCCGGACAGCGCGATGCCGACGCAGAGGAACATCAGCGCGGCGCCGGTGAAGAGGATGTTCAGCATACCGAAGCGCTTGATCAGGCCGCCGGTGAAGAAGGAGGGCGCGAACATGCCAATCACGTGCCACTGCAGGATGAAGGCGGTATCGGCAAAGGGCAGGCCGCAGATGTCCATGGCCAGCGGCGTGGCTGTCATCAGCAGGTTCATCACACCGTAGCCACAGGCTGCGGCCAGTACGGCGACAATGAAGGCGGGCTGGCGCGCGATCTGGTACAGCGGGCGGCCGACGGCGTTTTGTTCGGCGATCGTCAGCGGCGGGATGGTCAGCCGGCTGGCGATGAGCATGGCCAGCGCCGCAAAGCCGATCAGCGCGCCATAGCTGGCGAGATAGGTGGGTTCGAGCAGGGTGCGGGTCAGCTTGCCAACTTGGGGACCGATCACGCCGCCGAGGATGCCGCCGGTGAGCGTCAGCGAGATGGCCCGGCTTTTCCAGTCGGGCGGTGCGGCATCGGCGGCGGCGAAGCGGTATTGCTGACCGAAGGCGTTGTAGGTGCCGGCAAACACGGTGCCGAAGCACAGCAGCCAGAAGCTGCCGATGCCGACGGCGAAGGCCGAAATCAGCGCGCCGAGAATGCCCAGGCCGGCGCCGAGCATGAAGCCGGCGCGGCGGCCGTGACGCTTCATGAAAAAGGCAGCAGGCAGGGTCGCCAGCGTGGCACCAATGACATAAGTGGTGATCGGCAAGGTTGCCAGTCGCTTGTCGGCTGCCAGTTGCAGGCCGAGCAGGCCGTTGATGGACACCAGCATGATGCCGTTGGTCAACAGCAGGGCCTGCGCCGCTGCCAGCAGCGCAATATTCTTTTTGTAGTTCAAGGGGCCGGGGCTTCGATCAACGCCCGGTAGGCGTGCCAGGTGGCATGTCCCACCAGCGGCATGGTGACGATGAGGCCGAGGAAGCCCGTGGCAATGCCGATGACCGTGAGCATCGCGATCAGTGCGGCCCAGATCAGCATCATCGGCAGGTTGCGCACCAGGGCGAGGAAGCTGACCAGCATGGCGGTGATCGTATCCTGGTTGCGCTCCAGCATCATCGGGATGGAAACCACGGAGAAGGCGAACACCAGCGCGGCGAAAAAACCTCCCACGACAAGGTAGGCCAGCAGGAATTCGATGTTGTCGAACATCAGGATCTGCGTCATGAAGCTGGCCAGGGTCGGCATGCCGCCCTGGTAGAACAGGGCAAAGATCACCAGCGAGGCGCGCGCCCAGACCAGGTAGATGACGATCAGGATCAGCGAGTAGATGCCGAAGCAGCCGAGGTTGCGCTTCCAGACGGCCAGCGTCGCGGTCAGGCTCAGCGGCTCGCCGGTTTCGCGGCGGCGCGAGAGTTCGTAAAGACCCAGGGCGAGAAACGGCCCGAGCAGCATGAAACC
>JBIJDJ010000057.1:0-15438 GCA_044344175.1 Sulfuritalea sp. | reverse complement strand
GTTGTGCCGGGTCGGCCTCGATGCCGCGCAAGGCCAGCGCGGCATTGAAGCCTTCGAACATGCCGTCCTTGGGGACTTTGAGAATTTTGTGAGGCATGAAATCCAGGCAGCCACGGAGATCACAGAACGAATGTCATCCCTCTGTGACCGGGGATTTGCTCTCAGAAATGCAACGCGCGCTTGTCAACGGCGAGCGATGCCTCGTGCATGGCTTCAGACAGCGTCGGATGCGCGTGGCAGATGCGCGCGACGTCTTCCGACGAAGCATTGAATTCCATCGCCACCACGGCTTCGGCAATCAACTCGGAGGCGTTGTTGCCGATGACATGGACGCCGAGAATGCGATCGGTTTTGGCGCAGGCAATCATCTTGACGAAGCCGGTGGTATCGCCCTGCCCCAGCGCGCGGCCATTGGCGGCAAAAGGGATCTGCCCGATACGGTACTCGACTCCTTCGTTCTTCAACTGCTGCTCGGTCTTGCCGACCCAGGCGATTTCCGGATGGGTGTAGATGACCCAGGGTACGGTATCGAGATTGACGTGACCCTTCTGCCCGGCGATGCATTCGGCCACCATGACGCCCTCTTCCATGCTCTTGTGCGCCAGCATCGGGCCCGGCACGACGTCGCCGACCGCCCAGACATTGGGCAGGTTGGTGCGGCAGTTCTTGTCGACGCCAATGTAGCCGCGCGGATTGATGGCCAGGCCGACGTTCTCGGCGCCGAGGCCTTCGGTGTGTGGCACACGACCGACGGAAACAATCAGTCGATCGCATTGCAGGGTTTTGGTCTCATCCCCGAGCTCGTATTCGACGCTGACCCCTTTCTTGCCGGTTTCGACCTTGGTGATCTTGACGCCGAGCTGGATGTTCAGGCCCTGTTTCTGGGTGAAGATCTTCCAGGCTTCCTTGGCCACGGCCTGATCCGCGGAAGCGAGGAAATCCGGCAGGGCTTCGAGTATCGTCACCTCGGAACCCAGGCGCTTCCATACCGAACCCAATTCCAGTCCGATCACGCCGGCGCCGATCACGCCCAGGCGCTTGGGCGTGGCATCGAAAGCCAGGGCACCGACGTTGTCGCAGATTACCTTGTTGTCCACCGGGATGCCCGGCAGATGGCGTGCCCGCGAACCGGTGGCGACGATGACATGAGTCGCTTCAACCACCTCGCCATTGACATCTACCCGCCAGCGATCATTTTCCTGGCCGACGAACTTGCCATGACCGGGCAGCAACGTCACCTTGTTCTTCTTGAACAGGCCCTTGATGCCGCTGGTGAGTTGGCCGACGATGTTGTCCTTGCGCTTGATCATGGTCGCCACGTCCATCTTCACGCCAGTCGTGGAAATGCCGTGCATGACGAAGGAATGGCTGGCCTGCTCGTACAACTCCGAGGATTGCAGCAGCGCCTTGGACGGAATGCAACCCACATTGAGACAAGTACCGCCGAGACGGACTTCGCCCTTCGGGTCGGCGTAAGACTCGGATTCGATACAGGCCGTCGACAGGCCCAGCTGCGCGGCACGAATCGCCGCCACATAACCGCCGGGGCCGCCGCCGATCACCACTACGTCAAATTGCTTGTTGGCCATGTCAGCCTCCGATGGGCCGCCCCGAAGAGGCGGCCTTGTTCAATATGGAGCCGGCCAGGGCCGGCGAACTTCCGTCACCCCTTCCCGCGGGGGCGCAGGCGGGGTTTCGCGGAGCATTGCTCCGTGCCGCCGCAGCCGGTCGGCTGTGCAAAGCCGACCGTGGGCAGGGGCGGGCGGAATGATTCATCACGGTTAAACGTCGAGCAGGAGGCGCGCCGGATCTTCCAGCGCTTCCTTCATGGTGACGAGGCCCAGCACCGCTTCACGACCGTCGATGATGCGATGGTCGTAGGACAGCGCGAGGTAGTTGATCGGACGGATGACGATCTGGCCGTTCTCCACCACGGCCCTGTCCTTGGTCGCATGCACGCCTAGAATGGCCGACTGCGGCGGATTGATGATCGGCGTCGACAGCATCGAGCCGAAAGTGCCGCCGTTGGAAATCGAGAAGGTGCCGCCGCTCAGGTCTTCCAGCGAGAGTTTGCCGTCCTTGGCCTTGGAACCGAATTCAGCGATCTTCTTTTCGATCTGCGCCAGGCTCATCTGGTCGGCATCGCGCAGGATTGGCACCACCAGACCGCGGGGCGAACCGACGGCGATACCGATGTCGAAATAACCGTGATAGACGATATCGCTGCCATCGACCGAGGAGTTGATCACCGGATATTTTTTCAGCGCAGCCACTGCGGCTTTGACGAAAAAGGACATGAAGCCGAGCTTGACGCCATGTTCCTTCTCGAAGCGCTCCTGGTATTTCTTGCGCATTTCCATCACCGGGGCCATGTTGACCTCGTTGAAGGTGGTCAGGATGGCGTTGGTCGACTGCGACTGCACCAGACGCTCGGCGACACGGGCACGCAGCCGCGACATCGGCACACGCTGTTCCGGGCGGTCGGCGATGATGGCGTCGGCGCTGACGACGTTGGGTTGTGGCAGGGAGGGCGTGGCCGCAAAAGTCGGCGCTGGCGACACGGCGGCCTTCGCGGCCGGAGCGGTAGCGGCCTTGGTGACGCCGCTGACGTCTTCCTTGAGAATGCGTCCGCCACGGCCGCTGCCCTGCACGTCGGCAGCGGAGATGCCCTTCTCGTCCATGATCTTGCGTGCCGCCGGCATCGCGATCGCGGCTGTGGCCGGTGCGGGCGCCGCGGCCGCGGCCGGCTTTGCGGCGGCAGGAGCGACGGTGGCTCCCTTGGCTTCCGTATCGATATGGGCGATTACTTCACCCGAGGCCACGGATTCGCCGTTGGCCTTGATGATCTTGACGATCACGCCGGCGTCCGGTGCCGGCAGTTCCAGCACCACCTTGTCGGTTTCGATGTCGATCAGGTTCTGGTCGCGGGCGACGGCATCGCCCTCCTTGATATGCCAGGTCGACAGCGTGGCTTCGGCCACTGATTCGGACAACTGGGGGACTTTGACTTCGATCAGCATGATTTCTCCATTACTCCTTGATGCCCAGGGCAGCATTGACAACGCTCTTTTGCTGCAGGGTGTGTTTGGCTGCATAGCCGACCGCAGGGGATGCCGACGCCGGTCGCGCGACCACGCTAAGGGTCTGGCCTTTCTTTATGAGTTCCGTCAACCTGTGGTGCTTGGCATACCAGGCGCCTTGATTCTCCGGCTCCTCCTGGCACCAGACCAGTTCCTTGAGATTCGGGTACTTCGCCATTTCTTCGGCCAGGCGACGATCATCAAATGGATACAGTTGTTCGACACGTACCAGGACGATGTTGTCGATTTTCTTTTCGCGACGTGCTGCCATCAACTCAAAGTAGACCTTGCCGGCACAGGTGACCATTCGTGTGACCTTCTTGGCATCGACCTTGTCGACTTCGCCGATGATGGTCTGGAAAGTGCCATTGGCCAGTTCGTCGAGCGAACTCGCGGCATCCTTGTGGCGCAACAGCGACTTCGGCGTCATGACGATGAGCGGCTTGCGCTGCTTTCTCAACATCTGGCGACGCAGCATGTGATAAACCTGCGCCGCATTCGACGGAACACAGACTTCCCAGTTGAACTCGGCCGACAGCTGCATGTAGCGTTCGAGGCGGGCCGACGAGTGCTCCGGACCCTGCCCTTCGTAGCCGTGCGGCAGCAGCAGCACCAGACCGCAGCCACGACCCCACTTGGCTTCACCGGAAGACAGGAACTGATCGATGACGACCTGCGCGCCGTTGGCGAAGTCGCCGAACTGAGCCTCCCACACCACCATTTCATTGGGTGCCGCCGTGGCGAAGCCGTACTCGAAGGCAAGCACCGCCTCCTCGGAGAGCACCGAGTCGAAGCACATGAAGCGCCCCTGATTCTCCTGGATATTCTGCAGCGGCCAGTAGGTGCCCTCATCCCACTTTTCGCGATTCTGGTCATGCAGCGCGGCGTGGCGATGGAAGAATGTGCCGCGCCCGACGTCCTCACCCGAAACCCGGATATTGAAGCCGGCGGCTACCAGGGATGCGTAGGCCAGGTTCTCGCCCATGCCCCAGTCGACCGGAAGCTTGCCTTCGCCCATCAGCTTGCGGTCGTCGATGATTTTCTGCACGCGCGACTGCAATGTGAAATTGGCGGGAATGTCGGTCAGGCGCTTGGCCAGGCGCTGCATCTCGCTCATCGATGCCGTGGTATCGCATTTTTCGGAATAGGGAACGTCGATGTAGGGCGTCCAGTCGATGGAGAACTTGCTCTGGTAATCGCTGATCACCGGATCGATCAGGTGTCGCCCTTCATCCAGCGCGGAGCGGTAATCCTTGATCATCTGATCGGCATCGCCCTCGCCTATCACGCCCTGTGCCTGCAGCTTGTCGGCGTAAAGCCTGCGCGTGCCCGGATGCTGGGCGATCTTTTTGTACATCAGCGGCTGCGTCACCATCGGCTCGTCCTGCTCGTTGTGACCGAGCTTGCGGAAGCAGACGATATCGATCACGACGTCCTTCTTGAATTCCTGGCGGTACTCCATGGCGATCTGGGTCACCAGCGCCACGGCTTCCGGATCGTCGCCGTTGACGTGGAAAATCGGCGCTTCGATCATCTTGAAGATGTCGGTGCAATACAGCGAGGAGCGGTAGTCGCGCAGATCGGACGTGGTAAAGCCGATCTGGTTGTTCACCACGATATGCACGGTGCCGCCGGTGCCGTAGCCGCGCGTGTTGGAGAAATTCAGCATCTCCTGGTTCACGCCCTGGCCGGCAACCGCCGCGTCGCCGTGGATCAGTACCGGCAGCGCCTGTTTCTTGCCCTCGGCGCCGCGACGCACCTGGCGTGCATAGACGGAACCGGCCACCACGGGATTGACGATTTCGAGGTGCGACGGGTTGAAGGCCAGCGTGAGATGCACCGGGCCGCCGGGGGTGCCGACATCTGACGAATAACCCATGTGGTACTTGACGTCACCGGCGGAGAGCGCCTGCTTTTTCTTGCCCTCGAACTCGTCGAACAGCATCGCTGGCAGCTTGCCCAGTGTATTGACCAGAACATTCAGGCGGCCGCGGTGAGCCATGCCGATGACCATTTCCTGCACCCCGACGGTGCCGGCGGTGCGGATCAGCTGGTCCATGGCAAGGATCAGGGCTTCCCCGCCTTCGAGCGAAAAGCGCTTCTGCCCGACGTACTTGGTGTGCAGGTAGCGCTCCAGCGTCTCGGCGTGGGTCAGTTGCACCAGGAAGCGTTTCTTTTCGTCCGCCGTGTAAGCCGGCGTACTGCGAATCGGTTCCAGCTTGCCCTGCAGCCAGCGCTTCTGACCGACATCCGACAGGTACATGAACTCGGCACCAATGGTGCCGCAGAAGGTCTGCCGGCAGGCCTCGAGAATCTCGCGCAACGTCGCGGACTCCGGCACGGCCTCGAACGATCCGGTCTGGAACACCTGGCCAAGATCGGCCTCGGTGAAGCCGTAGTGCGACGGTTCCAGCTCCGCCACCGCCGGACGCTCCGCACGTTTCAAGGGATCCAGTTGCGCCCAGCGATTGCCGAGAAAGCGGTAGGCACTGATCATCTGCAGAACCTTGACCTGCCTCCCGTCGGAACTCGCGGCACGGGACGAAGCCTGCAGAGTGCCATCCTTGGCGCGCTGCGCGAAGGATGTGATCACCGGATAGTGGGCCACATCCGGGCCCGTGTAGTTGCCGGCGCCCGGCAAGGTTCCGAGTTTGTCGAAATAATCGCGCCAGACCGGTTCGACGGAGGCCGGATTCGCGAGGTAGGAGTCGTACAGTGCCTCGATGTAGGGCGTATTGGTGCCGAACAGATACGAGTTGGACAGCATCTGCTTCATCATTGCATCACCTGTTCCTGTTGGAGAGGAAAAAACAGGGGGGCGCCATAGGCCCCCCTTCGATTATTGACGACGGTTCAGCGCTGGTTCAGTGGTTTGACGTCGCGGCGGGCGGCCCCGATGTAAAGCTGGCGCGGGCGGCCGATCTTGTATTCCGGATCGGTGATCATCTCCTCCCACTGCGTCATCCAGCCGACGGTGCGCGCCAGAGCGAAGATGCAGGTGAACATCGAGGTAGGGATGCCGAGCGCCTTCTGCACGATGCCCGAATAGAAATCGACATTCGGGTAAAGCTTTTTCTCGACGAAATAGGGGTCTTCAAGGGCGATCTTCTCCAACTCCTTGGCCAGTTTGAACAGGCGATCGTTCTCCAGGCCAAGTTCGGCTAGAACGTCAGCGCAAACCTTGCTCATCAGCTTGGCACGCGGATCGAAGTTCTTGTACACGCGATGGCCGAAGCCCATCAGCTTGAATGTGTCATTCTTGTCCTTGGCGCGCTTGATGTACTCGCCGACGCGCGAGACGTCGCCGATCTCTTCGAGCATCTGCAGACAGGCCTCGTTGGCGCCGCCGTGCGCCGGGCCCCACAGGCAGGCAATGCCGGCCGACATGCAGGCGAAGGGATTGGCGCCGCTTGATCCGGCAAGCCGGACGGTCGAAGTCGAGGCGTTCTGTTCGTGGTCGGCGTGCAGGGTGAAGATGGTGTCCAGCGCGTGTACCAGTACCGGGTTCGGCTTGTATTCCTCGCAGGGCGTGCCGAACATCATGTACATGAAGTTGGCCGTGTAATCGAGGTCATTGCGCGGATACATGAAAGGCTGGCCGATGTTGTACTTGTAGGCCATGGCAACAATGGTCGGCAGTTTTGCGACAAGACGGTTGAACGAAATGCTGCGTTCGGCCGGATCCGTAAAATCGACGGCATCGTGATAGAAGGCCGCCAGAGCACCGACGACGCCTACCATGACCGCCATCGGGTGCGCGTCGCGGCGGAAGCCCTGGTAGAACTTGACCAGTTGCTCATGCACCATGGTGTGGTGCTTGATGTTGTCCTCGAAATCGACTTTTTGTTTTGGGTTGGGCAGTTCGCCGTTCTTCAGCAGCCAGGCAACTTCAAGGAAGTTGCATTGATCCGCCAGTTGTTCGATCGGATAGCCGCGATACAGCAATTCACCCTTGTCACCGTCGATGAAGGTCACCTTCGACTGGCAGCTTGCCGTCGACAGGAAGCCCGAGTCGTAGGTGAACAGGCCCGTCTTGGCGCCCAGCGTGCGGATGTCAATAATATCGTTGCCATGAGTTCCCACCATGACCGGAAACTCGACGGTCTTGCCGTCGATCGTAAGGGTTGCCGTGCGATTCGTGCTCATGATCAGATCCTCTTTAAGGGTCGTTGAAGTACCGCTGTTACTCGAAATTGGCTATGGGTGAAACTTCCCGCAGCCGCTCAATCATTGCCGCCAGTTGTGGATCGTCGGTAACATCCCTGCCGCTCACCAGCGCCCACAGATCGTGGTCTTCCAACTCCAGCAAACTTTCCAGCGCCGCCTCGCCTTGCGCGTCGAGACTTTCCTCATAGCGCTCCCAGAAGCGGTCAAACAACAGATCCAGCTCCAGCAAGGCGCGGCGGCAATGCCATTTCAGGCGATTGATGCGTGCCCTGCGATCCTCTGCCACGGTCAGACGGCCCGCCTGACCATCATTTCCTTGATTTTTCCGATCGCTTTGGTCGGGTTCAGCCCCTTCGGGCAAACATCGACGCAATTCATGATGGTGTGGCAGCGGAACAGGCGATACGGGTCTTCGAGATCATCGAGGCGCTCGGCGGTAGCCTGATCGCGCGTGTCGGCGATGAAACGATAGGCAGCGAGCAAGCCGGCCGGACCGACGAACTTGTCGGGGTTCCACCAGAAGGACGGACAGGAAGTCGTGCAGCAAGCGCACAGAATACACTCGTAGAGCCCGTTCAACTCCTCGCGATCCTCCGGCGACTGCAGGCGCTCGCGTTCGGGGGGCGGATCGTTGTTGATCAGATAGGGCTTGATCGAGTTGTACTGCTTGAAGAACTGCGTCATGTCCACGATCAAATCGCGAATCACCGGCAGACCTGGCAGCGGGCGCAGCACGATGGGTTTGCCGGCGGGAAAGCTGTCCATCGCAGTCAGGCAGGCCAGGCCATTCTTGCCGTTGATGTTCATCGCGTCGGAACCGCAGACGCCTTCGCGGCAGGAACGGCGGAAGGAAATGGAGTCATCCTGCGCCTTCAACTTGACCATGGCATCGAGCAGTTTGCGGTCGGTGGACTCGAGTTCGACCGAGATGTCCTGCATGTAGGGCTTGGCGTCCTGATCCGGATCGTAACGATAGATCTTGAACTGGACAGTGCGGTTGGCATTCGTCATCGTCGATTCCTTGTCAGTAGGCGCGCTTCTTGAGCTCGATGGTGTCGACGCTCATCGGCTTCATCTGCACCGGCTTGTAATCGAGGCGATTGCCTTCGCGGTACCACAGCGAGTGCTTCAGCCAGTTCTTGTCGTCACGACCATCCGGCGTCTCCGGACTATCGACCGCGTCGTCGCGCACATGGGCGCCGCGCGACTCGGTGCGGGCGTTGGCCGAGACGATGGTGGCCTTGGCGACTTCAATCAGGTTGTCGAGTTCCAACGCCTCGATGCGGGCGGTGTTGAACACCATCGACTTGTCCTTGATCTGCGTCTGCGCCACCTGACCGGCGATCTCGTCGATGCGCTTGACGCCTTCCGCGAGCATGTCCTTGAAGCGGAACACGCCGGCATGCTTCTGCATGGTGCGCTGCATGGCCAGGCGCGTTTCATGCACGTCGGCGCCATCCTTCTGGTGGTTGAGACGATTGACGCGTGTCAGGGTCCGGTCGATGGATTCCTGCGCCAGCGGCTTGTGCCCCTTGACGTTGTTCTTCAGATCGCTCACTGCCGTTTCGCCGGCCGATTTGCCGAACACCAGCAGGTCGAGCAGCGAATTGGTACCGAGGCGATTGGCGCCATGTACGGAAGCGCAGGCGCATTCGCCGGCAGCATAAAAGCCATGCACCGGCTCGCTCTGATTGCCGCCCTTCGGCACGACCACCTGGCCGAGGTAGTTGGTCGGAATGCCACCCATCTGGTAGTGGCAGGTCGGCACCACCGGCAGCGGTTCCTTGAGGCAATCGACGCCGGCGAACTGGATGCCGATCTCGTGGATGCCCGGCAGGCGCTTCATGATGGTTTCCGGCGGCAGGTGCGTGATGTCGAGCAACACGAAATCCTTGTTCGGCCCGCAACCGCGGCCTTCGTTGATTTCGGTGGTCATGGCGCGGGACACCACGTCGCGCGAGGCCAGGTCCTTGGCGTTAGGCGCATAGCGTTCCATGAAGCGCTCGCCATCAGAGTTGCGCAGGATGCCGCCTTCGCCGCGCACCCCTTCGGTGATCAGCACGCCTGCGCCGGCGACGCCGGTCGGATGGAACTGCCAGAACTCCATGTCTTCCAGCGGGATGCCGGCACGCGCCGCCATGCCGACGCCATCGCCGGTGTTGATGAAGGCATTGGTCGAGGAATAGTAGATGCGCCCCGCTCCGCCGGTGGCAAAAATCGTGGCCTTGGCATGGAAGACGACGATCTCGCCGGTTTCCATGTCCATCGCCGTGACGCCCAGCACGTCGCCGTCGGCATCGCGCACCAGATCCAGCGCCTGCCATTCGACAAAGAACTGCGTATTGACCTTGATATTGCGCTGGTACATCGCGTGCAGCATGGCGTGACCGGTGCGGTCGGCCGCGGCACAGGAGCGCCGCACCGGCTTCTCGCCGAAATTGGACATGTGGCCGCCGAAGGGGCGCTGGTAGATCTTGCCGTTATCGAGGCGATCGAAGGGCATGCCGTAGTGCTCAAGTTCGACCACGACTTCGTTGGCTTTGCGGCACATGAATTCGATCGCGTCCTGGTCGCCAAGCCAGTCGGAACCCTTGACGGTGTCGTACATGTGCCAGTGCCAGTGATCTTCCTCGGAGTTGCCCAGGCTGGCAGCGACGCCGCCCTGCGCCGCGACGGTGTGCGAACGGGTGGGAAAGACCTTGGTCAGCACGGCGGTCTTGAAGCCGGCTTCGGACAACTGGATGGCGGCACGCAGGCCGGCGCCGCCGGCACCGACGATGACCGCATCGAATTTGCGAACGGTATAGGACACTGTCACAGCCTCCAGATGATCTGAACTGCCCAGCCGGCATAGCCGACCAAAGCGAGCAGCGTCAGTACATGCAGGATGACGCGAACCGCGGCGGAATTGAGGTAGTCCATCCAGATGTCGCGTACGCCGACCCAGGCGTGATAGCAGAGGCTGATGATGAACAGGAACGTGATGTAACGGATGAAGCCGTTGGCCATGAAGGAATGCCATGCCTCGCGTGAAACAGTGACTCCGCCCAGCACCGCGGCGAAGATGATCAAGGTATAAATGGCCATGACGACTGCGGTGACGCGCTGCGCCAGCCAGTCCTTGAGCCCGTAATGGGCACCGACGACGAGACGATCCATGTCAGTAGGCTCCCATCAGCTTGAGGCCGAAGATGAGCGTCAGCGCCAGGCTGACGACCATCACCGCGACAGCGGAACTATGCGCCTGCGCCTTCTCGACGCCGACGTGGATGTCGATCAGCAGGATGCGGATGCCCATGCAGAAGTGGTGCAGGAAGGCCCACACCAGGCCCAGCAGAATCAGTTTGACCAGAAGGTTACCGGTCAGCGCGCTGAACATGGCGGCACTTTCCTGAGTTGATGCAAGTGACAGTTGCAGCAGCCAGATCAGCAGCGGCAGCATCAGGAACAGCCCGGCTCCGCTGACGCGATGCAATATGGACGCGTACCCGGCCAGGGGCAGCCGGATTTGGTGAAGCGCCAAATGCTTGGGACGCTGTTTGGTCATCTCTGGCATAAGAAAAGCTCTCCGATATGATGCGCTGCACTATAAGGCAAATCACTCAAGTTGAAAACAAAATCTATGTTCGGTTCTAGCCTAGTTCGTTGAAGTAGCAATGATCATTCGTTGAGTACAGGCCGCGCCGCCATTCCACCGGTTTGTCGGCATAGGAAAAGCTGACGCGCTCGACCGACAACAGCGGGCTGCCCTCGGCCACGCTCAGCAGTTCCGCACTGGCGCGATCCGCGGGCACGGCACGCAGACGCTCCTCGGCACGAATCATGCGGACGCCAAACTGGTTCTCAAAAAAACTGTAAAGAGATCCATGGTAATCGCGCAGCATTTCCAAAGTCACCGCGCCGAAAATGCTGCCTGGGAGATAGATCTCGTCGACCACGACCGGCTTTGCGGAAAACTTCAGCAGACGGCGCACGATGGTGATCGGATCGCCGATGTTGAGTTCCAGCATACGCGCAACTTCAGGTCCGGCCTTGGCGCGCCAGCATTCAAGAGGAACGCTCTGCGACTGCTCAATGCCTCCCGCCAGCGGCACCAGGCGCAAAAAGCGGAAAAAGGCGCGTGGATCGTCGTGAGATGCGACAAAGGTTCCCTTGCCCTGGCGGCGCAGAAGCAAATTTTCGGCCGCCATTTCGTCGATGGCCTTGCGTACCGTCCCCTGACTGACGCTGAAGCGGATGGCGAGTTCGGATTCGCTGGGGATGGCCTCACCCGGACGCCATTCTCCGGACTCGAGTCGCTGCATGAGCAAGCTCTTGATCTGGCGATACAGGGGACTGAATGTCGGCGAGGACGAAGCGCCGAGCGGGGCCTCTTTCGGAGACGTCATTTTTTAATCCCTGATCGGCTGCGCATCGGATGAGTTTCCCTGTGGGATAAGGCAAAATGCAGCATGGAGGGCATTTGAACATATTTTCTTGAACACGTCCACAGCATATCTTATGTCTTATATATGATATATGTTAGATATTGACACAGCGCAGCATACTTCTTAAACTGTTCTGCATTGATCGTGTCGTATCATTCGCAATTCCGGGGGCGGCGCACCGCGCCACTCGGTCAGCCAGATTTCTTGCAGTCTTGTCCAATCGATTCAAATTGATACAGGAGTTCTATAAATGACAAAAAAACCCGTTCGTGTTGCAGTAACCGGAGCTGCCGGGGCAATTGGTTACGCTCTGGTTTTCCGCATCGCTGCTGGTGAAATGCTGGGCAAGGATCAACCGGTGATCCTGCAGATGCTGGAACTGCCGATGGAAAAGCCGCAGGCGGCTCTCAAGGGCGTGATGATGGAACTCGACGACTGCGCCTTTCCGACACTGGCCGGCATGGTTGGCACGGACGATCCGAAAGTCGCTTTCAAAGACGCTGACTACGCGCTGCTGGTCGGTGCCAAGCCGCGCGGTCCGGGCATGGAGCGCAAGGATCTGCTGATGGAAAACGCCAAGATCTTCATCGAGCAGGGCAAGGCACTAAACGCCGTCGCCTCGCGTGACGTGCGCGTACTGGTGGTTGGCAACCCGGCCAACACCAACGCCTACATCGCCATGAAGTCCGCTCCCGATCTGCCCAAGAAAAACTTCACCGCGATGCTGCGCCTCGATCACAACCGCGCCGTTTCCCAGCTTGCCACGCGCACCGGCAAGGCAGTTACGGACATTGAAAAGATGATCGTCTGGGGCAACCACTCGCCCACCATGTATCCCGACCTGCGCTCCTGCACGGTGGCCGGCGGTGCTGCCGTAGCCGCAATCAATGACCAGGCCTGGTACCGCGAGACCTATATTCCGACGGTAGGCAAGCGTGGCGCCGCCATCATCGCCGCACGCGGTGCATCGTCGGCTGCCTCGGCCGCCAATGCCGCCATCGACCACATGCGCGATTGGGCGTTGGGTACCCAGGGCAAGTGGGTCACCATGGGCGTGCCTTCCGACGGCAGCTACGGCATAACGCAAGACATCCTCTACGGCGTGCCGGTCACCTGTGAAGGCGGCCAGTACAAGCGTGTCGAAGGCCTGGCCATCGATGACTACTCGCGCACCATGATGGACAAGACCCTGGCGGAGTTGCAGGAAGAACAAGCCGGCGTCGCCAGCCTCCTCGGCTGATGACTGACGACGGGATGAAGCGAACCCGACTGAGGTTGCCCGAGGTTACCCCGAGGTGAACTCACCGCTTCATCCCGCCGTTGTCCTCTACCCGAGCGCCAAGCCCTTTCCGGCGCTCGCCGCCTGTGAGCACTTCGCCGGCTCTGAAAAAAACCTGCGCAAGGCCCTGCAATTGCAGTCGGAACTGCAGGTCGACGGTCGCCCGCTGTTCGACGTCACGGCCGATTGCGAAGATGGCGCACCGGCCGGCCGCGAAGCCGAACACGCGGCAATGATCGCCGACCTGCTGCTCGACCCGGCGAACCGCTACGGACGACTCGGCGCGCGAATCCACGACGTCGCGCATGCGCACTGGCGCGACGATCTGCAAGTCATCGTCGGCCGTGCCGGGAAACAGGTGGCCTATATCGTGCTGCCAAAAGTCGGCAATGCCGACGATGCACTGACCCAGATCGCCGCGCTCGACGAAGTTCGCGCCCGATGCAGCATCGAGCGCGAAATCCCCGTCCATGTGCTGATCGAAACACCCGGCGCGCTGCACGAAGTCTGGCAGATCGCCGCCCTGCCCCATGTCGAATCCATCGATTTCGGCCTGATGGATTTCGTCAGCGCGCATCACGGCGCTATTCCCGGCAGTGCCATGCGTTCGCCGGGACAGTTTTCCCATCCGCTGATCGCGCGCGCCAAGTGTGACATCGCCGCTGCCGCGCTGGGCAATGGCGTGGTTCCGGCGCACAACGTCACCACGGAACTCCTTGACTCCGACATCGTGCGCGAAGACGCGCGTCGTGCCAGGAACGAGTTCGGCTTCCTGCGCATGTGGAGCATCCACCCACGCCAGATCCAGCCTATCGTCGAAGCCATGCGACCCGATTTCGCCGAAGTGGCCGAAGCCGCCGCCATCCTGCTCGCCGCGCAAAATGCCGACTGGGGGCCGATTGCGTGGGAAGGCAAACTGCACGACCGCGCCTCCTACCGCTACTACTGGGAGTTGCTGCGGCGCGCCCACGCCACCGGCGCCGCACTGCCTGCGGAAGCCCGCCACAGATTCTTTCACCCCGCAGCACACGACCTACAACACGTTTCCCACTGATTCCAACGAGAGGACGTCATCATGCTTGCAGCTTATCGCCAACACGTCGCCGAACGCGCCAGCCTTGGTATCCCGCCCCTGCCGCTGACCAAGCAGCAGACCGAAGAACTGGTCGCCCTGCTAAAGAATCCGCCCAAGGGAGAGGAAATTTTCCTGGTCGACCTTATTACCCAGCGCATTCCGGCCGGGGTCGATGACGCGGCCAAGGTCAAGGCCGAGTTCCTCGCCCGCGTGGCGAAAGGCGAAGAAGCCTGCGCCCTGATTTCGCGCGAGAAGGCCACCGAACTGCTCGGCACCATGGTCGGCGGTTACAACGTCAAGCCCTTGATCGACATGCTGGACGACGCCGCAGTCGGCGCCGTCGCCGCCAAGGCGCTGAAATCCACGCTGCTGATGTTCGACTTCTTCCACGATGTCGCCGACAAGGTCAAATCCGGCAGCGCCAACGCCAAATCCGTGATGCAATCCTGGGCCGATGCCGAATGGTTCACCCAGCGTCCTGAAGTGCCGAAGAAGCTTTCTGTCACTGTGTTCAAGGTCACTGGCGAAACCAATACCGATGACCTCTCGCCCGCGCCCGACGCATGGAGCCGTCCCGACATTCCGCTGCACGGCCTAGCCATGCTGAAGAACGCCCGCGACGGCATCACGCCCGAAAAGCCCGGCGAGCGCGGTCCGATGAAACTCATCGAAGACCTGAAGAAAAAAGGCCATGCGGTTGCCTATGTCGGCGACGTGGTCGGCACCGGGTCCAGCCGCAAGTCGGCCACCAACTCCGTGCTGTGGTGGACCGGCGACGACATTCCCTTCGTTCCAAACAAGCGCTTTGGCGGCTTCTGCCTCGGCAGCAAGATTGCGCCGATCTTCTTCAATACCCAGGAAGATGCCGGGGCCTTCCCCATCGAGTGCGATGTCGCGCAGATGAACATGGGCGACGTAGTCGATATCTTCCCTTACGACAAGAAGGTCGAGAAGAACGGCGCCACGATTTCCACGTTCGACTACAAGTCGGAAGTGCTGCTCGACGAAGTGCGCGCCGGCGGCCGCATCAACCTGATCATCGGTCGCGCACTCACCGGCAAGGCCCGCGAATTTCTCGGCCTGCCCGCCTCCACCCTGTTCCGCCTGCCGCAGCCGCCGAAGGATTCCGGCAAGGGTTTCTCGCTGGCGCAGAAGATGGTCGGTCGCGCCTGCGGCTTCCCCGAGGGCAAGGGCGTCCGCCCGGGAACCTACTGCGAGCCGAAGATGACCTCGGTCGGCAGCCAGGACACCACCGGCCCGATGACCCGCGACGAACTGAAAGACCTCGCCTGCCTCGGCTTCTCGGCCGACCTGGTGATGCAGTCCTTCTGCCACACCGCCGCCTATCCGAAGTTGGTCGACGTCAAGACCCATCGCACCCTGCCCTCCTTCATCACAGCGCGCGGCGGT
>JBIJDJ010000226.1:0-4636 GCA_044344175.1 Sulfuritalea sp. | reverse complement strand
AGGAAGAAGCCCGAGCCGAGTTCCTCCATGGCCTGGATGGCTTCGAGGCGGCGCTTGGCCTGCGCCGTCGGCTTGGCGTCCTCGTGGGTAAGCAGGTAGGCGTAGGCCTGGTGGTGCGAGCGGCCGACGCGGCCGCGCAACTGGTGCAGCTGCGCCAGGCCGAACTTGTCGGCGCGATTGATGACGATGGTGTTGGCATGCGGGTTGTCGATGCCGGTCTCGATGATGGTCGAGCACAAGAGCAGGTTGTGCTTCTGCTGGGTGAACTCGCGCATCACGCGTTCCAGTTCGCGCTCCGGCAGCTGGCCGTGGCCGATCACCATGCGCGCCTCGGGCAGCAGGGTCTGCAGGCGC
Source organism: Sulfuritalea sp. (assembly GCA_044344175.1). Taxonomy (GTDB): domain Bacteria; phylum Pseudomonadota; class Gammaproteobacteria; order Burkholderiales; family Rhodocyclaceae; genus Sulfuritalea. Next base: position 4,282 of record JBIJDJ010000226.1, on the reverse strand, counting down.
TCCTTCATGTTTTCGATGGTGTCGACTTCGTTGTGCAGGAAATACACCTGGCCGCCGCGCTTGAACTCGCGCAGGCAGGCTTCGCGCACCTGGCCGTTGGACCACTTGGAGACGAAGGTCTTGATCGCCAGGCGCTTTTGCGGCGGCGTGGCGATCACCGAAAAGTCGCGCAGGCCTTCGAGTGACAGGCCCAGGGTGCGCGGGATCGGCGTCGCGGTCAGGGTCAGCACATCGACCGAGGCGCGCAGCGCCTTCAGCGCTTCCTTCTGACGCACGCCGAAGCGGTGTTCCTCGTCGATGATGATGAGGCCGAGGCGCTCGAACCGCACGTCCTTCTGTAGCAGGCGGTGGGTGCCGATCAGGATGTCGATCTTGCCCTGGCCCAGCAGTGCGACGGCTTCGTCCTGCTCCTTTGCCGACTTGAAGCGCGAGATCTCGGCGACCTTGATCGGCCAGTTGGCGAAGCGGTCGGCAAAGTTCTGGTAATGCTGCTCGGCCAGCAGCGTGGTCGGGCAGAGGATGGCGACCTGCTTGCCGTCGGCCACGGCGACGAAGGCGGCACGCATGGCGACCTCGGTCTTGCCGAAGCCGACGTCGCCACAGACCAGGCGGTCCATCGGCTTGCCGGACTTCATGTCGTCGATGACCGCATTGATCGCGGTTTGCTGGTCGGGCGTTTCCTCGAAGCCGAAGCCGTCGGCGAAGGCTTCCAGGTCATGCTGCTTGAAAACAAACTTGTGGCCTTCGCGCAGCGCGCGCTGCGCGTAGAGGTGCAGCAGTTCGGCGGCGGTGTCGTGCACCTGCGCCGCGGCCTTCTTCTTGGCCTTCTCCCACTGGCCGGAACCCAGCGTGTGCAGCGGTACCGATTCCGGATCGGCGCCGCTGTAGCGCGAGATGACCTGCAACTGGGCCACCGGCACATAGAGCTTGGCGCCGTTGGCGTATTCGAGATGGAGGAATTCTCCGCCTTCATCCTTCTGGCCTTCGCCGAAGTCCATGTGCAGCAGCCCGAGGTAGCGGCCGATGCCGTGGGCTTCATGCACCACCGGATCGCCGACCTTGAGTTCCGACAGGTCGCGCAGCCAGCCTTCGAGATTGGCGCGGCGGGCATCGGAGCGACGTCCGCGCGGTCGTGCGGTCGCGGCATACAGTTCGTTCTCGGTGATTACGGCGATGCCCACCCCATCCCCACCCCGGCCCTCCCCTTGAAGGGGAGGGAGAAGGCGAAAGCCGCCGGAAAGCGGTCCGACGCCGAGCATGAAGCTCGACTCGCCCGCCATGAAGCCGGCGAAGTCGGTGCAGGGTTCGGGTGCGAGGCCGTATTCGGCGAGGTAGTCGGCCAGGGTCTGGCGCCTTCCCGCCGATTCGGCCAGCAGCAGGACGCGGCCGGGGTGGCCGGCGAGGAAGGCGCGCAGCGCCGCCAGCGGGTCGTCGGCCTTGCGGTTGACGGCCAGCACGGGCAGCGTCGCCGCCATATTCGCCGTGTCGCTGGCGCCGACTTTTGCGATCAGTTGCGGCAGCGCCTTGGCGGCGACAAAGAACTCCTCGTCGCGCAGGAACAGCTCGCCGGGCGGCAGCACCGGGCGCCCGCGGTCACCGCCGAGCATCTTGTAGCGGCCCCGGGTATCGGTCCAGAACTCGGCGATGGCGCCGGCGACATCGCCGTGCAGCAGCAGCGTGGTGTCTGCCGGCAGGTAGTCGAACAGCGTCGCCGTGGCCTCGAAGAACAGCGGCAGGTAATACTCGATGCCGGCGGGGAGTATCCCGCTCGAGACATCCTTGTACAGGCTGATGCGCGAGGCATCGCCCTCGAAGGCTTCGCGGAAGCGCTGGCGGAAGGTGGTGCGGCCGGCGTCGCCGGCGGGGAACTCGCGGGCCGGCAGCAGGCGGATCTCCGGCACGGGATACAGGCTGCGCTGGCTATCGACGTCGAAGCTGCGGATGGTTTCCACTTCGTCGTCGAACAGTTCGATGCGATAGGGTAGTTGCGTGCCCATCGGAAACAGGTCGACCAGGCCGCCGCGCACGCTGTATTCGCCGGCGGCAACGACCTGGGTGACGTGCTGGTAACCGGCCACGGTGAGCTGGGCGCGCAGCTTGCCGATGTCGAGCCGCTCGCCCTTCTTCATGAAGAAGGTGTGGCCGGCGAGAAAGGCCGGCGGCGCGAGGCGCGTGAGCGCTGTCGAGGCGGCGGCGATCAGCACTTCGCATTCGTTGCGCGAGACCGCGTAGAGCGTTGCCAGCCGCTCCGAGATCAGGTCCTGGTGCGGCGAGAAGCTGTCGTAGGGCAGGGTTTCCCAGTCCGGCAGCAGATGCACGCGCAGAGTCGGGGCAAACCAGGCGATTTCCTCGGCCAGGCGCTGGGCTTCGAGCGGGCTCGCCGTCACCACCGCCAGCAGCGCGCCGGGCCGGGCAAGCTGCGCCAGCGCCAGCGCATCGGCGGAGGCGGCGAGGGCCGGCAGATCGAGGCGTTGGCCCGGTTTTGGCGGGGCAGGGAGGGACAGCAGGGACTTCATGGGATGCGGCGTGCAAAGAGGCGCGAATTATACGCAGCGCCGCAGGGTTCGCCGGTGACCGACTCCGGCGCAATGCGCAGACAAGTCAATCCAACTGCAGGAACGCCTCGAACCTGTCCGCGGGCAGCGGGTGGCTGAACAGATAACCCTGATAGGCCCGGCAGCCCTGGAGCGCAAGAAAGCCCCGCTGCGCCTCGGTTTCCACCCCCTCTGCGATGACGGTCAGGCCCATGGCCTCGGCCAGCGAGACGATCATCTTGGCTATGGCGGCATCGTTGGCGTTGGTGAGGATATCCTTGACGAAACCCTGGTCGATTTTCAACTGATCCAGGGGCAGGCGCTTCAGGTAGGAGAGCGACGAATAACCGGTGCCGAAGTCGTCAAGGGCGAAACTGACTCCGGTACTCCGCAGCTCGGTCATTTTGGCGATGACATCCTCCACGTCACGCACCAGCAGGCTCTCGGTAAGTTCCAGTTTCAGACGCTGCGGGTTAGCGCCGGTGTTTTCGAGCACATCCAGAACCTGCTTGACGAATTCGCGATGGTGAAACTGGCGGGCGCTGACATTCACGGCGATCGTGAGATGCGCCATTTCGGGCCGTGCTGCCCAGGCCGCCAATTGGCTGCAGGCGGATTCCATGACCCAGTGCCCCACGGACAGGATCAAGCCGGTATCTTCGGCCAGGGGAATGAACTCCAGAGGAGAGACGAGGCCGCGTTCCGGATGTTGCCAGCGCAGCAGTGCTTCGACGCCGGTGATGCGTCCGTCGTCGTCGACCTGGGTCTGGTAGTAAAGATGGAACTCGTCCTTCTGAATCGCCTCGCGCAGGTCCGCCTCCAGCGCAACGCGGAGCATGATGGCCGCCTGCATGTCCGGGTCGTAGAAGCGCAGGCTGTTCCGCCCCGATGCTTTGGCCTGATACATGGCCAGATCGGCCCGTTTCATCAGCTCATCGATGCTTTCCGTCTGATTTGCGAACAGGGCGATGCCGATGCTGGTGGTGCTGTGGTGCGCGCAGCCGCCAAGCTGATAGGGTTGGCTGCATAAGGCAAGGACTTTTTCGCTGACGACTTCGGCCTGGCTCGCGGCTATGAGGGCATCACCGCTCAGGTCCCGTAGCATCACCACGAACTCGTCACCGCCCAGGCGCGCGACGGTGTCGCCGTCGCGGACGCAGTTGGCGAGCCGCTGGGCAACCTGTCGCAGCAGCTGGTCGCCGGTGTCGTGGCCCAGGGTGTCGTTGAGGGTCTTGAAGTTGTCCAGGTCAATAAACAGCAGCGCGCCGTGTTTTGCGCTTCTGGCAGTGGAGGATATCGCCTGCCTGAGCCGGTCGAGCAGAAGCCGGCGATTGGGCAGGTCGGTCAGCGGATCGTAGAAGGCCAGGCTGTTTATCTCGTTTTCCGCCTTCTTGCTTGCGGCGATGTCCGCCGCGATGGCGATGTAGCGCAGCACATTGCCGGCATCGTCGTACAGCGTCGAAATGGTCATCCGTTCCGGGTATATCTCGCCGCTCTTTCTCCGATTCCAGATTTCTCCCTGCCATTGGCCGGTATTCTGCAGAGTCGCCCACATCTCCTGATAGAAGCTGCGCGTGTGCTGGCCCGATTTCAACAGATTCGGAGTTTGTCCCACCAGTTCGTTTTCGGCGTAGCCGGTCATCTTGCAAAAGGCCCGATTGACACTGATGATCCGGCTGTCTGCCGCGCAGATCACGATGGCCTCGCTGGTTCCCTCAAACACCGAAGCAGCCACCCGTAACTGTTCT
>JBIJDJ010000225.1:0-4659 GCA_044344175.1 Sulfuritalea sp. | reverse complement strand
GCGCAGGAGCTCGGCCGAAAGGCCGAGGTCGGTGAACTGCATGTTGATTACCTCTGAAGCCGACCCCCGCACACGTGCAGGCCAATCTGGGCGGAAACTTCTATGGGGTGTAACCTTCGAGGGGACTAAGACGCAAACGTCGTGTCGCCGTTAAGGCACGACCGGCAGACTGGGGCGCGGTCGCTAAGGAGGTGAAGCGGGGCGGACTGTAACACAGGCCGGGCATAACGCCGGATTTAATTCGCCGCGCCGTAGCACCAACGCCGACTTTTACACCTCCATCATGACGAAATCATGCTTCGCCACGCCGCATTCGGGACAGACAAAACCGTCCGGAACGTCAGCCCAGAGGGTGCCCGGCGCGATGCCGTGTTCTTCGTCGCCGGCGGCCTCGTCATAGACCCAGCCGCAGACGATGCATTGCCATTTCTTCATTGCCGACTCTCCCTCGAAAAGCCGCATGCTACCGCAAGCGGAGCGTGATTCAGCCTTTGAGGAAGGTCGGGCGCAGTCCCTGCCAGGCCAGCTGCGGCCACTCCAGGGCATCGAGCATGTTCTTCACGCGCAGGCCGAGTTCGGTATCGCCCTCAATCGAAAGGCTGCGATTGAAGAACAGCGTGTCGGGATCCTCCTGGCGGCTGACCATCTGCAGAAAGGCCGAGAGGCGCGCGGTGAAATGCAGGTCGGGCTGGCCGGGCGAAACGAAGACCGGGCGAAAACTGCCGCCACGGTAACAGAACTCGGCGACCATGCCGGTATCCAGTACGGTGACGCGAAAATAACGTCCTTCCAGTTCCTGCAGGCTGTCTTCCGGCAGAACGCCGAGCTTCTTCGCCGCATTCAGCGCCAATGCGATGTTGACCGAATGCGGCCATTGCGGCAGGCGCGCACCCAGGCGAGCCACCAGTGACGGCAGCGCGAAAGGGGGGATCGTCGGAAGTTTCAGGGGATTTGCCATTGCATGCCTCTCAAGCAGTCTCGTGCGCCGTGCCGGCGCGGCCGAACCAGAAGCCATTGACCAGGCCGGTGGGCGCCCATAGCGGATTATCCACCACCGCCTCTCCCTTGCGCGCGCGGTCGAAGGCTTCGACGACCTCGAAAGTATGCTGCGCTTGCGGGCTGATGCGCACCGCGTCGATGCCTTGCGCCATCAACTCGGGCATCTGCGCCAGCAAGCTCTCGGTCTGCGCCGACATGGTCTGGATGCCGTTGAGCGTGAGGAAGGCCTGCGCCTCGCGGGTATTCACCAGCATGCCGTCCGGGTGGTCGAGACACTTGAACTGGCAGTCGTCCTTGTTCAAGCCGTAGTAGCGCGCGGTAAAGCAGCGCGCCGAGAAGGCCAGCGGCAACTTGCCGAAGGCGAACACCTCGGTCTCCATGCCGGCCGGGCGGCTGTGGTGCAAGGCCTCGATCACGCTGCCGGAAATCTCCAGCGGCGGCAGCCAGCGCTGCGCGCCCTGTGCGGCGAAGAAAGCCAGGGTCTGCTCGTTGTAGATGTTGAGGTGCGGCCCGGCAACGAAGCCGAGGCCTTCGTCACAGGCGATCTTGACCGCGCCCAGGTCGTTGGCCTCGATCATGCCACCGGCATCGGCGATCAGCCGGCGCAGGGTCTTCAGGTCGCTCTCGGATTCGAGCAGGGCCTGGGCCGAGAGCACGACTTCCTTGCCGGCCTCGCGCAGGTCCTTGGCCAGGCCGATCCAGTCCGCCGTGCGCAATTGCTGGCGGCGCGAACAGACGGCTTCGCCGAGATAAATCCGGTCGATCGCCGGGTGCTGCGCGGCCTGGACGTAGAACTCCATGACCTCGGCTTTCGGCCAGAAGAAAAGGATCGGACCTAATGTGATCTGCATCAGCGCCAGGGGCGGTTGTAGGCGCCCAAAGTGATTTGAGACCCCTCCGCGACCTTGCTGAGTTCCGCGGCCCAGACCGGCTTCACCTTGTAACTGTCCGGTGACGCGATCGCCGCATCGAGTGCCTGGCGCAGGTTGCGCGTGACTTGCGCGACATAGGTCGGGCTGCGCTGGCGGCCTTCGACCTTGATCGCGGCGACGCCGATCCTGATGATCTCCGGCAGCATTTCGATCACGTTGAGGCTGGTCGGCTCCTCCATCGCGTAGTAGGTCTCGCCCGCCACTTCGAAACGACCCTTGCAGATGGTCGGGTAACCGGCGTTTTCGTCATTGCCGTAGCGATCGATGAGGATGCCGTTCAAGCGCACATCCATCTCGTCCGGCTTCTTTTCCCATTGCACGTATTTGGCCGGCGAACAGGCGCCGACGGTATTCGGCGATTCCCCGGTGGCATAGGACGACAGCCAGCAGCGGCCCTCGTTCATCACGCACAAACTGCCGAAGCCGAAGACCTCGATCTCGACTTTGGTATTGCGAATCACGTTCTCCACCTGCGCCAGCGTCAATACGCGCGGCAGCACGGCGCGCTGGATGCCGAACTTCTCGCGGCAGAAATTGACGGCTTCGTAGCTGGTGGCCGAGGCCTGCACGGAGAGGTGGCGACGCATGTCAGGATAGGTCTGGGCGGCGTAGTCGAGCACGCCGGGGTCAGCGATGATGACCGCGTCGATGCCCAGCCTGGCGGCGGTATCGACCGAGCGCGTCCAGTCGGCGAAACGTCCGGCCTGGGCATAGGTATTGATCGCGGCGAGCACCTTGCGCCCGCGCTGATGGGCGTAGCGGATGCCTTCGGCAAGGCTCTTGTCGTCGAAGTTGAGCCCGGCGAAGTTGCGCGCGTTGGTGTCGTTGCGAAAGCCGAGATAGACGTCGTCGGCGCCGTTATCGACCGCCGCCTTGAGCGCCGCCAGGCTGCCCGCCGGACATACCAGTTGAGGTTTTTCCACCCTGTGCCACCACTGAGAAAGCAGGGCGGCAGTGTATTAGAGACCCTGGAAAAATCAGTTGATCAGGGTCAAACAAGCCGGATTTAAGCCAAATCGGCCGCCAATGAGGCGCGTACCGGTTCCGGCAGCGCCCCGGTCGATGTCGTGTAGTGCGGATGATCGACGCCGACGGACAGCGCGGCACCCGACTTGGCCGCCGCCACCATGCCGGCCGACAGTTCGAAGCGCAGGAAATGCACGGCCGAGGTCTTTTGCTCGTTCTCGCGCTCCAAATCCTCGTCGGCGATCGCGAACACCGGGTCGAAACCGTCGATGCGGACCCAGACGCGGTCCTCGACACCCTTGAGCCTGGCCAGCATCTCGTGCCGCTGGTTCTCGTCGGCGTACTCGATCTGCATCGTGACCTTGAAGTTGCTGCCGGTCGGCAGCAGCGGGACATAGGATTCCAACTCGTGGCGGATGCCGTCTTCCTCGAAGATCTTCTCGACGCGCAGCATTTCCTGGATCTGGTAGCGGATCAGGAGTTCATTCTCGAAGATCAGCAGGATGTTTTCGCCGAGCTTGACGCGGCGCAGCTTTTTCTGTTCCATGACCTCGGCGCGCATGGCGGGACGCGCCCTGGCATAGGCTTCGAGGGTCATCAGGGAATCACGGGTAATCATTGGGGGCTCCAGGAAAATTCAAAACCGAAATTCAGCCACAGAGGGCACAGAGAACACAGAGAACGGCAAAAGCGCAAAAGTTTTTCCTCTGTGATCTCTGTGTCCTCTGTGGCTAAAAGGTCTTGCCTTCAGTCCAGTCCGTAGGCAATGCGCAGCAGCGTGAGCGGATGTTGTTTCTCTTTCCGCCCGGCGGAACCCGCCTCGTTCATGCCCTGCAGGATGTGGCGGCCGGCGATGGCGCAATCCGAACTGATGTAATCCGGCTCGTCTTTGGCCATGGCCTTGAACACCGGCTTGCCGATTTTCATCGACAGCTCGTAATACTCTTCCTTGACGCCCCAGGTGCCGTCGTGGCCGGCGCAGCGCTCGACGGTATTCACCGTTGCCCCCGTCATCTTGAGCATTTCCTCGGTCTTCCTGCCGACGTTCTGCACGCGCGAATGGCAGGGGATGTGATACGAAACCTTGCCCAGCGGCACCTTGAAGTCGGTTTTCAGCAGGCCGTCCTTGTTGCGCAGCACGAAATACTCGAAGGGGTCGTACATCGCCTCCGACACCGCCTTGCAGCGCGCGTCTTCGGGGAACAGCAGCGGGATCTCGCTCTTGAACATCAGGGTGCACGACGGCACCGGCGTGACAATGGCATAGCCGGCCTGCGCCAGTTCGTGCATCAAGGGGATGTTGCGTTCCTTGTATTTCTCCACGGTTTCAAGGTCGCCCAGTTCCAGCTTGGGCATGCCGCAGCAGGTTTCGCCCTGCACGATGCGGTAGGGAATCTCGTTGTGGTCGAGCAGCTTGAGCAGGTCGTGGCCGATGCCCGGCTCGTTGTAATTGACGTAGCAGGTGGAGAACACGGCGACCTTGCCGGGACTCTTGGCGCCGTCCCTGACCGGATGGTTGTAGCTCGGCAGGCCTTGTGAGCGGAAGTTGGCGCTGTCGAAATCCGGCAGTTCGCGGAACGAATGCACGCCGAGCACTTTTTGCAGCACGGCGCGTGCGGGGCCGTTCTTGGTGGCGGCATTGACGAAATGCACCACCACGGGAATCGAGGACAGGGTGCCGACCAGTTCGGTCGAGGTCAGCAGCTTGTCGCGGAATTTCATCTTGCCCGTCTTGTACTGGATCGCCTTGGCGCGCAGCATG
>JBIJDJ010000224.1:0-4690 GCA_044344175.1 Sulfuritalea sp. | reverse complement strand
TAGACGGATCGTCGATGGTCGTCAGGTCGCCGGCATCGCGACCTTCCGCCAGCGCCTGAATGGAGCGGCGCAGCATCTTGCCGGAGCGCGTCTTGGGCAGGCCGGTAACGAAATGCACCCGCTTCGGACGCGCGATGGCGCCCAGGTTACCGTCGACCACCTTCTTGATCTCCGCCTCCAGCGCCGTGCGCAGTTCAGCAGTAGCCACCCTTGCTGCGTCTTTGACCACGACGAACGCGACCGGCTCCTGACCCTTCAACTGGTCGTTGACACCGACCACGGCGACTTCCGCCACGGCGTTGTGTCCCTGCACGGCTTCCTCGATCTCGCGCGTGCCTAGGCGATGACCGGCAACGTTGATGACATCATCGGTGCGGCCGAGGATGTAGTGATAGCCCTCTTCGTCCTTGATGCCCCAATCGAACGAGGAATACACCTGCGGTTCCTTGAACAGACTGAAATAGGTACTGACGAAGCGCTCGTCGTCACCCCAGATGGTGGACAGGCAGCCCGGCGGCAACGGCGGCACGATGCCGACGATGCCTTTTTCATTGGCGTCGCACACGGTGCCGTCTTCACGAAAAATCCGCAGGTCATAGCCATAGACGGGGAAGCTCGGCGTGCCGAACTTGATCTTGGTATCCTCGACACCACGCACCGTCGACAGGATCGGCCAGCCGGTCTCGGTCTGCCAGTAGTTGTCGATCACCGGCAGATTGAGTTCGCCCATGATCCATTCATGGGTCGGCTGGTCCAGCGGCTCGCCGGCCAGAAACAGGTGCTTCAACGAAGACAGGTCATACTTGTGCAGCCAACTGTTGTCGCTTTTCTTCAGGACACGGACCGCGGTGGGCGCCGAGAACATCACGGTGACCTTGTACTTCTCGACGATCTGCCACCAGATGCCCGGATCAGGGCGAACCGGGGTGCCTTCGTACATGATGGTGGCCATACCGGCGATCAGCGGACCATAGATGATGTAGCTGTGGCCGACCACCCAGCCGATGTCGGAGGTGGAGAACATGGTCTCGCCTTCGCCGCCGGTGAAGATGTGCTTCATTGATGCCGCCAGGGCGACAGCATAGCCGCCGGTGTCGCGCTGGACGCCTTTAGGCTTGCCGGTGGTGCCCGAGGTATAGAGAATGTAGGACGGCTCGGTGGACTCCATCCACTCGCAAGGCACCTCGGCGTTCATGTGCTGCGCGCGCAGTTCTGCGTAATCGACATCACGGCCGGCAACACGCGGCCAACCCTTGTCCAGGCCGCGATCGACCATCAGTACCCTTTGCGGCGGAAATTCGGCGAGTTTGCAGGCTTCGTCGAGCAGGTGCTTGTAGGGCACGGCCTTGCCGCCACGCATGCCGGCATCGCTTGAAACAATCAGCTTCGGCCTGGCATCATCGATGCGCGTCGCCAATGAGCCGGAAGCGAAGCCGCCGAACACCACGGAATGGATGGCACCGATGCGTGCGCAGGCGAGGATGGCGAAGGTGGCTTCGGCAATCATTGGCATGTAGATCAGGACGCGGTCGCCCTTGACCACGCCGAGCGACTTCATGATCGCCGCCACGCGCATCACCTCGGACTTCAGTTCGGCGAAGGAATAGATCTTCTCCTCGTTGGTTTCGGTCGAGATAAAGATCAGCGCCCGGTCGTTCGGACGCTTGGCGGCGTGACGGTCGACCGCGTTGTGGCACAGATTGGTCTTGCCACCGACGAACCAGTTGGCAAACGGCGGCCGCGAAAAATCACAAATCTGCTGCGGTGGCGTCTGCCAGTCGATCAGCGCCGACTGCTCGGCCCAGAATTCATCCCGCTGAGTAAGCGAGCGCTTGTGAAACTCGGTATATTTTCCCATGTCGATCCTCGTTGGCGTTGTTATGCGTCGGTAAATAGTTGCTGGCGTTGTTTCTTCCGGCCTTCAGGCAGCGATATTGACGACGACGCGGCCCTTGGCACGTCCCTGGATGTAATCGTCGAATGCGGCCGGCAAGTCGGCAAAAGCGATTTCGCGAATCATCCGGCCCGGCCCAGGTTCCAGATGCGCCGGACGCATGTCGGTGGCCAGTCGCTGCCAGACGGCCGCCCGCTGCACCATCGGGCAGTTCACCGAATCGATGCCGAGCAGGCTCACGCCGCGCAGAATGAAAGGCATGACGGTCGTGTTGAGACTGAAACTGGCAGCGAGACCGATCGAGGCCAGAGCCCCGCCCACCTGCATGGTGCTGGCCATCCAGGCCAGTACATCGCCGCCCAGGTTGTCCACGGCGCCGGCCCAGGTTTCCTTGCCCAGCGGCTTGATCTTGGCCAAATCGAGCGATTGGCGCAACAGCACTTCCTTGGCGCCGAGGCCTTTCAGGTAGTCGCTCTCGGCCTCCTTGCCGGTCAAGGCGACCACGTGATAGCCGCGTTTGGCCAGAATTTCGATGGCGATGCTGCCAACGCCGCCGGTGGCCCCCGAGACGACCACCGGTCCCTTGTCGGGACTCAGGCCGTCGTGTTCCATACGCACTACGGCCAGTCCCGCGGTGAAACCGGCGGTGCCTAGAGCCATGGCGTCACGCAGTGAAAGACCTGGCGGCAACTTGACAACCCAGTCGGCCGGCAGGCGGGCCTGCTCCGCAAAGCCGCCGTGATGGGCGACGCCTATGTCGTAGCTGGTCGCCAGCACTTCGTCACCGGCCTTGAAGCGGGAATCCGCGCTGGCGGTGACCCGCCCGGCCAGATCGACGCCACCGACGCAGGGGAAGCGGCGAATAATGCGGCCTGCTCCGGTCGCTGCCAGGGCGTCCTTGTAGTTGATGCTGGAGTGGGTGACGGCGACGGTGACTTCGCCCGGGTCAAGTTGTGCTTCGTCCATATCGACAAAGCGGCTGACAACCTTGCCTTCTTCCTGATTGATCAGGTAAGCCTTGAAACTCACTATAGCCTCCTCGAATTTGCGCCCGGTCTTTGCCGGATTCACTAGTTTGGCCTACGGAAGCCGCGGATTATAGCCAGACGAGGCTTACAAGGCGCTGAATGCAAAAATCCCGGGGGGTTTACAGGAAGTCCCGGTCAAGGCTATAGTCCGGTCCCATGCGAGGAATACCCCTTCTTAGGGCGAGAGTTTTCGTGCTCGCCGGACTGCTTGTTGCCCCCTGCGCCTACGCCGACGAGCCGATCGTGGTGCCGCCGCCGTTGCAGGTTTCATTCGTCGATCGGGCCACGGCCACGGCTCAGGATGCAATCGATCAGGCGATGGATTTGCTCGGCATTCGCTACCGGCGCGGTGGCAGTTCTCCCGAAGCCGGCTTCGATTGTTCCGGTTTTGTCAGCCATGTATTCCGCGAAGGCCTGGGACTGGTTCTGCCCCGCAGTTCGAAGGAAATGAGCAAGTCAGGCGAGGAAATCAGTCGCGACGACCTGCGCCCGGGCGACCTGGTCTTCTTCAATACCATGCGCAACGCCTTCTCCCATGTCGGCATTTATCTTGGCGACAACCAGTTTGTCCATGCCCCGCGTACCGGCGCGCGCGTCCGCGTCGAGGATCTGAATCAAAGCTACTGGAAAAAGCGCTTCAACGGCGCCCGTCGCGTCAACCCGGATTAGTTGGAATAGCGCTCAGGACGCCAGCCACGGGCTGGCTTTATTTTCGCTTACAATTGCGAATGATTCTTAATACACTATTGCATGCTCTCAACCTGATCAGGAAATATCCTCATGAAATCCTCCCGCCTTCTCCTCGCCTTGCTTGCCGTCAGCACAATGGCCACCGCATGGGCGCAGGAAAAAGCCCTCAATCTCTATTCCGCCCGCCACTACCAGACGGATGAAGCGTTGTATGCCAACTTCACCCGCCAGACCGGCATCAAGATCAACCGCATAGAAGCCAAGGAAGATGAACTGCTGGAACGTATTCGTAACGAGGGCAGCGCCAGCCCGGCCGACATCTTCCTCACCGTGGATGCCGCGCGACTGGCCAAAGCTGACGAACTGGGCCTGTTCGCACCGGTGAAATCGAAACTGCTGGAAGATCGGATCCCGGCCAATCTGCGCAGCCCGGACTGGTTCGCCTTCTCGACCCGCGCCCGTGTCATCGTCATCAACAAGGAAACGGTCAAGGCTGAAGATGCCCGGAACTATGAAGATTTGGCCAGTCCGAAACTCAAGGGCAAGGTCTGCTCGCGCTCGGGCAGCCATCCCTACAACATCTCGCTGATGGCGGCCCTGATTGCCCACCTCGGCGAAACCAAAGCCGAGGAATGGGCGCGCGGCGTGGTCGCCAATTTCGCCCGCGCCCCAAAAGGTGGCGACACCGACCAGATCAAGTCCGTCGCTGCCGGCGAATGCGGGGTGGCCGTCTCCAATACCTACTATCTTGCCCGCCTGATGCGCTCTGAAAAACCTGACGAACGCCATTTGATGGAGCGCGTCACGATCATCTGGCCGGACCAGAAAACCTTCGGCACCCACATCAACATCTCCGGCGGCGGCATGCTGAAAACTGCACCAAACAAGGAATCGGCTGTCAAATTTCTCGAGTATCTGGCCAGCGATGACGCCCAGCGCTACTTCGCCGACGGCAACAACGAATGGCCGGCGGTGGCCAGCGTAGCGGTAAAGAATCCGGCGCTCGAAAGCATGGGCAAGTTCAAGGCCGACAGCCTGCCGGCGGCGACGCTGGCGAAAAATGCCGTCGCCGCCCAGC
>JBIJDJ010000223.1:0-4715 GCA_044344175.1 Sulfuritalea sp. | reverse complement strand
CCCCCGGTCACAGAGGATGACATTCGCTCTGTGATCTCCGTGGCTGCCTGGATTTCATGCCTCACAAAATTCTCAAAGTCCCCAAGGACGGCATGTTCGAAGGCTTCAATGCCGCGCTGGCCTTGCGCGGCATCGAGGCCGACCCGGCACAACTGATTGCCGCACGACGCCTGCAGAAGTTCTATGACGAACTTCTGGCGCTCAAGGCAGCGCGGCGAAGCAAGCTCAGAAAACTGCTGGTTCATCCGGAATTGCCGCGCGGGGTCTGGTTCTGGGGCGGAGTAGGGCGCGGCAAGAGCTTCCTGATGGACTGCTTTTTTGCCGCCGTGCCCTACGAGCGGAAACGCCGCGTGCATTTCCATGCCTTCATGCGCGAGATCCACGAATCCCTGCGGGCGCATCGCAACGAATCCGATCCGCTGGCGCAAGTGGCGGCACGTATTGCGCGGGAAACGCGCCTGATGTGCTTCGACGAGTTCCATGTCTCCGATATTGCCGACGCCATGATGCTGGGACGGCTGATGCAGGCGCTGTTGGATGCCGGCGTGGTGTTCTGCATCACGTCCAACTATCCCCCGGACGGTCTTTACCCCAACGGTCTGCAGCGCGAGCGGTTCCTGCCGACCATCGATCTCTTGCGACAGAAGCTTGATGTGATCGAGATCGACGCCGGCATCGACTATCGACTGCGTACCCTCGCACAGGCCGAGGTATTCCTGTCGTCCGACGATGCCGCAGCGCAGGCCGCCATCGGGCGGACCTTCAACGCGATAGCGGGCGGAGCCGGACACACCAGGCCGGTTGACGTGCTGGGTCGCTTGCTGCCGGTGGTGCACCGCGCACCGGGCGTGATCTGGTTCGATTTCGCCACGCTGTGCGGCGGGCCGCGCTCGCAGAACGACTACCTGTGGCTGGCCAACCGGCACCACACGCTGTTCCTTTCCAAAGTCCCGAAAATGGGCGCCGACATGGCCAGCGCCGCGCGGCGCTTTACCTGGCTGGTCGATGTGCTTTACGACCATCGCGCCAAGCTGATCATCAGCGCCGCCTGCCCGGCGGAAGCGCTTTACACCGAGGGTGTGCAGGCCGGCGAGTTCAAACGCACCGTCAGCCGCCTGGTTGAAATGCGCTCGCTCGAATACCTTGCCAGCCACCACCGTCACGAGGATGTCCTGTCGATTGATGCGGGGGGGCAAGGGCGAGCAGCGCGGGGCTTGATTCCTTCCCGGCAGACTCGGTTAGAATGAATCGAGTTCGCCGAAGAAGGAGAACCGAATGCTGCATCAAGGAGAAAAAGCGCCGGAGTTTTCGCTGCCCGACGCCGATATGGAGTTGTTCGATTTTGCTTCGCTGCGCGGCCGTCAAAATGCCGTGCTGTTTTTCTATCCGCGCGACGGCACACCCTATTGCACCCTGGAGGCGGCCGACTTTTCGGATCATGAAAACGAGTTTGCGCGGCTCGACTGCGTGATCCTCGGCGTCTCGCGCGACGACTGTCTGTCGCATGCGGATTTTCGCGACAAGCACGGCCTGTCCGTGCGGCTGCTGTCGGATCAGGAAGGCGATGTCTGTCGCAAGTTCGGCGTGTCCCAGTATCGCGAACGGGACGGCCACAAGAAACTCTGTGTAATACGCTCGACATTCATCGTCGACAAGGAAGGCATAGTTCGTCACGCCCTCTACGATGTGCATCCGAAAGGGCATGCCGCCGAGGTTTTTCAACTTGTTAAAAGCCTCAACGGCAAAGGAAGGCAGCATGCTCATCGCTAGGAACACGGTCGTCACCCTCAAATACAGCGTCAAGGATACCGACGGTACTTCCGTCGATGAAGGCGCGGCCCCGCTGGTTTATCTGCATGGCGGCTATGGCGGCATTTTCGATCGCATCGAAGAAGAACTCCAAGGCAAGGCCGAAGGCGACGCCCTTGATGTAAAACTGGAGCCGGAAGACGCATTCGGCGAATACGATGCCGACCTGGTCGCCGTCGAATCGCGCCAGCTGTTTCCTGAAAACATTGAAGTCGGCATGCAGTTCGAGCGCGGCAGCGAAGATGGCGAAAGCGAGGACGCCTTGTTCACCATTACCGATATTGCCGACGACAAGGTCGTGGTGGATGGCAATCACCCGCTGGCCGGCATTTCGCTCATGTTCTCCTGCACCGTGACCGGAGTTCGCGCGGCGACTGCCGAAGAGATTACTCACGGCCACGTTCATGGCGAGCAAGGACACCATCACTGAGCCTTCCTGACCTGTGGCAGCGGAAGGGGGCGGAGCCCCCTTCGCGTCTTCGGTTGGCGCACCATGATCTTCTCCGATCCGGCTGCCACGGTTAAGTGGCCGAATGTTCCGGCCTGCTACGACTGGCTTTCCTTCGACCCGGCGCGGCCGCTGGCGCTTGAAGGGTGAAACCGTCAGCCATGCCGGCCTGATTCGGGTTCCGCCAAGGACCAGATCGCCTCCCTGCGTGATCGTCCCTGACCAAAAGGGTCATTTGACTTTTCGAGCATCTGACATGCCACGTCGCCCGCCGGGGTGAGTCCCGGCAGACAACTGCAATTCTGGATTCCCGCCTTCACAGGAATGACCTGCTCGGGACTCGATCCGGGAAATAGTCGGCGCCGGCGCGACGGCGTTTCCCGTTAACCCACCTTACCGTAGCGCGCCAGCAGGCGGGTGACAGCAAACAGGATGACGCTCACCGTGGCGCTGATGCCGGCCAGAGGCAGCAGGGTGCCATCGTGACTGCTGCCCACCCAAGTACCGGCCGCGAGGGCGGCGTACATCGCCAGGCAGCCAAAAAGGCCGGCGGCGGCGCCGGCCTTTTGCGGAAAAGGGGCGAGCGAGCCTGACTGGGTACAGGGAAAATTTACTCCGTGGCCGGTCATGACGACGAATTGCGCGGCAACCACCAATATCCAGTGGTGGACACCGGCCAGCACCAGCGCAAGGAAACCGAGCGCCCCGACCAGTCCGATGCTGGTGCCAAGCGCCAGGACCCGTGCGGTGTCGAGTTTGCCCAGCAGCCGGCGGCAAATCAGGGTACCGCCCAGATAGCCGACGACCCCGAAAGCGAAGAGATAGCCGTAGTATTCCGTGGCGACGCCGAGGACACGGATCAGCACGAAAGGCGTGCCGGAAATAAAGACAAAGATAGAGGCATAGGAAATCGCGCCGGGCAGGGCGTAGGCCCAGAAGGCGGGTGTCCTGACGACATCGAGGTAGTTGCCGGCAAGGCTTTCGATTCGCATCGCATCGGGATTCAACTGATGGTTGGATTCCTTCAGGCTGCGCAGGGCGGCGAGCCAGGTGACCAGTCCCGCCAGAGCCAGGGCGACAAATGCCGCGCGCCAGCCAAACGCCACTTGCAGGTAGCCGCCGAGTATCGGGCCGAGAATGGGGGCCAGCGCGAACAGGGAACTGGCCTTGGCGAATATTCGCGCGCCTTCGGCGGGCGAATAGACGTCGCGGATGATGGTACGTGCCACGACAACCGCGGTGCAACAGCCGATGGCCTGGACAAAGCGGGCTGCAATCAGCCAGTCGAGCGCGGGAGCCATGGCGCAGGCCAGGCCGGCCAGCAAATAAACCGCCAGGCCGCTGATCAGCACCGGGCGCCGACCGTAGCGATCGGAAAGCGGGCCGCTGACGAGTTGCGCCGTGCCGAAACCGAAGACGAACAAGGACAGGGTTTGCTGCACGGCCGCCGGAGTGGTGGCGAAGTCGCTGGCCAGGTTCGGCAGCGAAGCCAGATAGAGATCCGTAGCCAAAGGCTGCAGCATCATGCAACCGGTGACGAGCCACAGCAGGGTGGTGGGGGTCATGGACTCACGCACCGGGCGTGACGGATCAGCCACGGCGGTCGCGCATCACGCGCGCCTTCTCGCGCACCCAGTCACGGTCCTTTTCGGCGTCGCGCTTGTCGTGCTGCTTCTTGCCCTTGGCCAGGCCGACCGAGAGCTTGACGCGGCCCTTGCTGTAATGCAGATCGAGCGGCACCAGGGTATAGCCGGCGCGCTCCACCTTGCCGATCAATTTGCTGATTTCCGAGGCGTTGAGCAGCAGTTTGCGTGTGCGCACCGGGTCCGGATTTACGTGGGTCGAGGCCGACAGCAGCGGCGTGATGTGGGCGCCGATGAGGAAGACCTCGCCGCGCTTGAGCACCACGTAGGCTTCCTTGATCTGTGCCCGCCCGGCGCGGATCGCCTTCACTTCCCAGCCTTCGAGTACCAGACCGGCCTCGTAGCGCTCTTCTATGAAGTAATCGTGGAATGCCTTCTTGTTGTCGGCGATGCTCATGGGGCGGCGCAAAAAAATATGTGGCATTCTACTGCACCCGTCTACGCGACTCTCCCATGGCTCTGGTCGAAAAATCGGTACTGATCGAACGTACGCCGGCGCAGATGTTTGCCCTGGTCGACCGGATCGAGGACTACCCGCAATTCCTGCCCTGGTGCGGCGGTACCGAGTTGCATGAGCGCACTGCGACGCGCACCGCGGCGACGGTGAACATCAATTACCACGGGCTCAAGTCCCACTTCTCGACCGAGAACATCAAGGACGAGCCGACGCTGATGGACATCCGCCTGACCGACGGACCCTTCGCCCACATGGACGGACATTGGCGCTTCACACCCCTGGGCGAGACCGCCTGCAAGGTAGAATTCCGCCTGCACTACGAGTTTTCCAGTCATCTGCTGGAAAAGGTGCTCGGTCC
>JBIJDJ010000055.1:0-15843 GCA_044344175.1 Sulfuritalea sp. | reverse complement strand
AGGCTCGCTATAAATCCTGCATGAGCACGGTGGTGGTAGTCGATTACGGCATGGGTAACCTGCGCTCGGTGGCCAAGGCCATCGAGCACGTCGCCCCGCAGGCCGAGGTCCGCGTCAGCTCCGATGCCGCCGAGATCGCCGCGGCGGACCGTGTCGTGGTTCCCGGTCAGGGCGCGATGCCGGACTGCATGCGCGAGTTGTCCGCACGCGGTCTGCGCCAGGCCGTAGTGCGCGCCGCCGCCGAAAAGCCTTTTCTCGGCATTTGCGTTGGTTTGCAGATGCTCTTCGGTCACGCCGAAGAAGGTGATGTCACGGGCCTCGAGATCCTGTCGGGCCGCGTGCCGCGTTTTCCGCACGCGGCCATGGTGGCAGCCGATGGCACGCGCCTCAAGGTGCCGCACATGGGCTGGAACCAGGTGCAGCAGACCGAGACCCACCCGCTGTGGGATGGCATCGACGACGGTGCGCGCTTCTATTTCGTGCACAGCTACTACGTCGAACCCGAAAGCCCGGAGGTGATTGCCGGCTCGACCCACTACGGCATTCCCTTTACCAGCGCGGTTGCTCGCGCTAACATCTTCGCTGTTCAATTTCACCCGGAAAAAAGCGCCCAGGCCGGATTGCGACTGCTTGAAAATTTCATGCGCTGGACTCCCTGACCCGACCGTCTCCCAGGCATCTCTCTATCTCGACATCTCCCTATGCTGCTGATACCCGCGATTGATCTCAAGGATGGCCACTGCGTCCGCTTGAAGCAGGGCGCAATGGAAGACGCCACGGTATTCTCCGAAGACCCGGCGGCGATGGCCCGACACTGGATAAGCAAGGGCGCGCGTCGCCTACATCTGGTTGACCTCAACGGCGCCTTTGCCGGCAAGCCGAAGAACGAGAGCGCCATCAAGGCAATCCTCGGCGAAGTCGGCGACGAAATTCCGGTGCAACTGGGTGGCGGCATCCGCGACCTGGACACGATCGAACGCTGTCTCGACGACGGCGTGACCTACGTCATTATCGGCACCGCCGCGGTCAAGAACCCGGGCTTCCTGCACGATGCCTGCGGCGCATTTCCCGGCCACATCATCGTCGGCCTTGATGCGAAAGACGGCAAGGTTGCCGTCGATGGCTGGTCGAAGATGACCGGACATGATGTCGTCGACCTGGCGAAGAAATTCGAAGACTATGGCGTCGAAGCCGTGATCTATACCGACATCGGACGCGACGGCATGCTCTCCGGGGTGAATATCGAAGCCACGGTGAAGCTGGCGCAGGCGCTGCGCATTCCGGTGATCGCCAGCGGCGGCATTGCCAGCATCAAGGACGTCAAGGCGCTGTGCGCCGTGCAGGGCGAGGGCATTACGGGCGCCATCACCGGGCGGGCGATCTACGAAGGCACGCTGGATTTCAAGAAGGCCCAGGCGGAGGCGGACAAGCTCTCGAAGCTTTGACGTCGGCTATGCTCGCCAAACGCATCATTCCCTGTCTCGATGTCAACGCCGGCCGTGTGGTCAAGGGCATCAATTTCGTCGAATTGCGCGACGCCGGCGATCCGGTCGAAATCGCCCGCCGCTACGACGAACAGGGTGCCGACGAAATAACCTTCCTCGACATCACGGCCAGTTCCGACGACCGCGACATCATCCTGCACATCATCGAAGCGGTGGCCGCGCAGGTCTTTATCCCGCTCACCGTTGGCGGCGGCGTGCGCCAGGTGGAGGACGTGCGTCGCTTGCTGAATGCCGGTGCCGACAAGGTCAGCATGAACACGGCGGCGGTGAACAATCCGCAACTGGTTGCCGATGCGTCGGCCAAGGTCGGTGCGCAGTGCATCGTGGTCGCCGTCGATGCCAAGCAGACGAGCCCCGGGCGCTGGGAAGTATTCACCCATGGCGGACGCAAGAACACGGGCCTGGACGCCATCGAATGGGTGCGCCAGGTCGAAAGCCTGGGCGCCGGCGAAATCCTGCTGACCAGCATGGATCGCGACGGCACCAAGGCCGGCTTCGACCTGGAGTTGACGCGCGCGGTGGCCGATGCGGTGGGGATTCCGGTGATCGCCAGCGGCGGCGTCGGCACGCTGCAGCATCTGGCCGACGGCGTCACGCAAGGCCGGGCGGATGCCGTGCTGGCGGCGAGCATCTTCCACTACGGCGAATTCACCGTGCGCCAGGCCAAGGAATACATGCGCAGCCGCGGCATCGAGGTGCGCTTGTGAGCGCGCCGCCGGGCAGCCGATGGCTGGACGAGGTGGCGTGGGACGCACAGGGTCTGGTTCCCGCAATCGCGCAGGACGCGGTGACAGGGGAAGTTCTGATGTTTGCCTGGATGAACCGCGAGGCGCTGGCGCTGACGGCCGAAACCGGCCACGCCGTGTATTGGTCGCGTTCGCGTGGTCGCCTGTGGCGCAAGGGCGAAGAGTCGGGCCACACGCAGAAGGTGCTGGAACTGCGCGTCGACTGCGACAAGGACGTGGTGCTGCTGAAGATCGAACAGATCGGTGGCATCGCCTGCCACACGGGTCGCCGCAGCTGTTTTTTCAACCGGCTTGAAAGCTCGGGCTGGCAGGATGTCGAGCCGGTCCTGAAGGACCCGAAGCTTATTTACGGGGATAAATCCCAAGGTTGACGGGCCTTGCCCGGGAATAGGCCGTTCAGCATGCATTTCCTTGCGAAAGTGCGCTAGAACAAGACACCGAAGAGTTTTTTCAGCAGATCCTCCAGCGACATCATGGTCAGCGCCAGCGGCACAATCGGTGCCAGCGTGGCGCCCACCAGCCGCAGCAGATCGTCCCTTTTTATCGGCACGATGCGCATGTCTTTCACCAGCGAGAAACTGTTTCCCAAATCGGCAAGGGACTGAATGTCGGCGCTGCCAAGGAGTTGTTCATCGGCAGGCGCGCCGCCACGTATCCATTTGGTATCGAACTCGCGCACGTAACGCTCGGCCAGCACACCATACTCGCGCGAACCCTTGCGTTTGGCCTGTGCAAGCTGAGGCGTGAAAAACAGCAGCGGGCTGAGAATCAGGAACATCATGAAGATGACCGTAATGGCAATCTCAGCCTTGAAGTCAGGCAGTGCAGCGCCGATGAAAAAAATACGGTTGGCCAGGCTTCCGGCAAGCAGGGCGCCATGCGCTACGGCAAGGACAGTGAAGGCATAGATCTGTCCGGAAACGAAACTCAGGCCGCCGAGGTGATCGGGATGCGTCGGGATCAGGCTCAACTCGATGCGCGACACCTGCCAGAGAAAGCGCGCCCAGATGAACAGGCGGAAATACCACCGGCACAACAGGAACTGAAAGACCGGCACACTGACATATCCGTACCACATTCCGGCAAGCGAGAGCTGCGAGCCGCCGGCGGACCCTGTCGCGTACCACGTCGCCGTGTCGAGTGCGATGTAATGGCGCCAGACGACCAGAACGCCGACCCCATACACCAAGGCGATCAGCAGCACCTCGACAAACACCGAGTTGCGCAAACGGAATGCCGACGCAATGGCCGATTCGAACCGCGTCATGGCGTTCTCGGGAATCAGGTTTCGTTCGAGAAACTGCTGCAGCAGGGGTCGCATGCGCCGGTGCACCACCAATTCGGCAAGAATCAGCAGGGGCAAGGCCACCAGAAAACGGACGTGCGCCTCAATATCGTACAGAAACGGCACGCGGCTATTGCCGCCCCACAGGTTTCCCTCCAGCGCCGAGAGAAGCAAAAGCGGCAGCCAGGCGAACAAGGCGATAACGATGATGCGCTGGCGCACCAGCAGCAGCGCATCGTCGGCCAGATGCGTTCGGCGCAGAAGCTGGAACAGCGGCCCGCCCAGGACCAGCGAGAAGTCGGGCGGATGGTGCAGATCGAAACCTGCGGGGGCTGCCGATGCAGGGGTCTTCATTTACTGCCTCTTTGTGCCGCGGGACCTGGCCGTTACTTTTTCCCCCCGCGTTTTGCCGGACTGCCTTCCACCGGCAAATAGTCGGGAACGTACTTGAATGGATAGTCGGCGGCCTTGCTGCGGCCGATCTTGCGCTTGGGCAGCGTGACCTTCTTGGCCGGAACCTTCTGGTAGGGCACATGCTCCAGCAGGTGGCTGATCACGTTCAGGCGCACGCGCTTCTTGTCCTCGGAGGGGGCGACGAACCACGGCGCCCATGAGGAATCGGTGGCGGCAAACATGTCGTCGCGCGCTTGCGTGTAGTCGTCCCAGCGGGTGAAGGATTTGACGTCCATCGGCGACAGTTTCCATACCTTGCGGCCGTCGTCGATGCGGTCGCGCAGGCGGCGCTCCTGTTCCTCCGGGCTGACTTCGAGCCAGTATTTCAGCAGGATGATTCCGGACTCGACCATTGCGCGCTCGACCATCGGCGCGGCGCCGAGGAACTTCTTTGCCTGCTCGGGGGTGCAGAAACCCATCACCCGTTCGACCCCGGCGCGGTTATACCAGCTGCGGTCGAAGATCACGACCTCGCCCGCCGCCGGAAAGTGCTCGATGTAGCGCTGGACATACATCTGGCTTTTCTGGCGCTCGGTCGGTGCCGGCAGGGCGACGACACGGAACACGCGCGGACTCACACGCTCGGTGATCGCCTTGATGGTGCCGCCCTTGCCGGCGCCGTCGCGACCTTCGAAGACGATGCAGACCTTGAGGCCCTTGTGCACCACCCACTGCTGCAACTTGACCAGTTCCACATGCAGCCGCTTGAGTTCCTTGTCGTAGGCCTTGCTGCCCAGCGCTTCTGCCGCGGACTCGCTTCCCTGAATTTCCTTGATCTTCTTTTTGCCAGCCATGATTTGCTCCTGTTCTCGGAAAAAACTGTTGTCGTCTACTAGTCGCTTCTGGTTGGTATTTACCGGCAGAAAACTCTGGGATTCCGCTGCTGGTGTCGTCGCCATCCCTCGTTGGAAAGACTACGCGGAATTGGTGGTCTACTTTTTGATCTGGATCACCTTCGGATTGATTCCGCTGCGAGCTGGATCGCCGTGTCGCCAGCGCCGACTTTTCGGGCGTGGACAGTGCCGCCGGCTAGCGTTGCCTAGGCTGCGCAATGCTGTTCCGCCAGGGTGATTGTCATTTCGTGCCACAGCGCACAAGCCGGATTTACCGAAAGACTCTTTAACGCAGCAGGCCGCGGGCGGCCTGCCTCACCTCGGGAGAGGAGAAGCGGAAGGCCGCCCGGTCCAGCAGGTAGTGGATGAAGCCGGTCGCAAAGCCCAGAGCCAGCAGCGCTGGCACGAAGGGCGAGGAGCGCAGCCACCACGCCGCATCGCCGAAGATGCGGTCGGCGTAGACGTATTCGTCGGCCACGGCCTCCACCTCCATCACCGGCAGCAGCAGGGCGGAGATGATGGCGAGCACCAGCAGCACTGCCCAGCCGCGCCGGTTGATGGGCACCAGTATTCGCTGCCAGTGCGCGCCAGGCGCCTGAGCCCCGCCGGAAGCCGCCAGCGAGGCGAGTCCCATCGCGGCGCTCCAATGCTGCACGCTCCACAGCACGATGAACAGGAAGGGGTCGCGCGCGAGGAAGGCAAAGAGCACCATGGCCGATACGCCAAGGACGTAGGCCACGCGCGGTAGCGATGGGCGCGGCGAGCGCAGTTCGACACCCAGCAGCAGCGTGGTCAGGATCACGACGAGGGCGATGCCGCCATCGTGCAGCGTCCGTACGAAAAGGTCTGCCCCGACCGCTCCCAGCAGCGGGTCGATCCAGCGCTCCTGGAAGGCGATCGATCCGGCCAGGGCCTCTGCCAGCACGACGAAGCCGCCGCCCACGACGAGCGCGAACCACCGGTCGAGCCGGCGCGAGATTGCGTCCGACGCCCGACCCGCACGGGCGCGGTAGAGGCTGAGCAGCCCGAAGTGCTGCGCGGCAAAGTGGTAACTCACCAGCAGGTAGTTGAGGACGGCGAGCCAGACCACGCGCTCGGCGAGCGGTATCGGTAGCACGCTCTCGGGAGGCAGCAGCACGGCGAAGCAGGCCACGGCGATGGCCAATGGGGCCACCACGAAGCGCAGCCGCTGCGTGGCGAGCAGGGGGCGGTAGGCCGGGGTCGCGTAGGCCAGCCAGGCCGAAGAGACGCGGTGGCCGAACCACAGGGGTACCGTGAGGACGAAGAACAGCCCGTCCACCGGGCTGGCGCGCACGTCGTCATGACCCCGCGCCAGGAGGAGGACCAGAGGGGCCAGCCACAGCGCATTCAGGATCCAGACGATATCCCAGGTCGGGCTCTTGATCCAGCGCGTGGGGGCAGAAGGCAGCGCATCGGCCTGGCTTGATGTTTCTTCGGCCGGTGCATGCGCTCCAGTCGGCGCTGGCGACACGGTGGAGTGGGTCAGGCGCAGCGTGCTCACTTCCTTCCGCCGCCCGCCCCGCCCTTGGCCGCGGCGACTGCCCGCGAAAGATCCTCGCCGCTTTGGTAATGCGGCACGCGCAGGATCATGCGCTTGACGCGCTGAACGAAGCTGTTGCTGCCGGCGACTTCGTCCCTCCAGTAGGACTCGGCCAGCGCCAGGTTTTTCTTTTCGTCCAGTTCAAAGGCATCCTTTGATGCCTGGCCGCCAAAAATGTACAGTTTGCCGCCGACCATCTTCCAGGTATCCGCGTCGCCGCCCCAGGGGATACCGTAGGCGATGCCGTTGGCGCAGTAGCCGCCGAACTCGGGCAGGTATTTCGTCGGCGCCTTGTCGAACAGGGCTTTGTGTTCGGCACTGGCGAAACGAAAAGTGACATCCTCGTACTGGCTGCTGAACTGCGGAAGGCCCGCGCTGTACTTGTTGTCCGCAAAGTAGGCGACGACGTCGGCGCCTTTCAGCAGGACGCGGCTGTCCTTGCCTTCGGCGACGGCATTGACCGGCGAATATTTCCCGGAAGGATTCTGCGCGACGATGGCGCCGCAGCCACCCAGGGCGATCACGGACACAAGGGCAAGCAGCAGGTTATTGAGTGGTCTGACGTTCATCGTGAAGTCTCCAGGGAGAGCGCGGGCGTGGCGTGCAGCGAGACAGCGAGGCTGTCCGCGTCGTGCTGCGAGCAGGATGAAGGCCAGCCGAGCAGTTTGCTGGCGGCCGCGCAGCGAACGGCGAGGTCGGCCGGATCACGACCGCCCAGATGCAGGATGCCGTAGCGATAACTGCTCAGCCACTTGAAGTCGCGGGCGATCTGTCCGGCGCTCTTGGGAAAGCAGAACAGCATGGCATCGGGGAACTGGCGCGCGAGTTCCCTTTGCTGTGCCGCCGCGGGCGGCGGCGGGCGGGCGGCGGGATCGAAGCTGCGATAGACGAAGCTTGCCGCCACGCCCGCCGTGGCCTCGCCGTGCGGCAGCAGTGCCGGATCGCGGCCGTGGGCGAGTTCCAGCGCGATGCGATGCAGGTCGATGCCATCGACGCGCAGGTAAAGATCGGAAAACTGCGACGCCATGCGCGGATTGAACTCGATGACGATGATCCTGTCGGTCGCGGCATCGTGGAAGAACTCCATGTTGAACAGGCCGTGCGTGAAGCCGGCAGCGGCGAGAAAGCGCCGCGCCACGTCCACGGCGCGGGAACGCGGGCCGGATGGCAGGGCGCAGGGATGAACGAAACGCATGAAGCACTGCGTACCTGGGTACATCACCGATTCGACGATGCCGAGTTCGCGCAACTCGCCGTCGAAGACATAGCCGTCGAGGTTGTACTGGCGGGCCGTGACGGGCGTCTCCAGCAGCATGCGGTGGGCGCTGCCGGCCTCGGGCAGGTGCGCTCGGGCGATGCGTTCGAAGGGTTCGACCAGGTGGCGAATCACCCACAACTCCCAGGCGCCGAAGCGCGCCAACGCCGCCAGTTCGTCGCGGTTGCGCACCTTGCGTGCCAGTACCGAAAATGCTGCCTTTACCGGTTTGACGAAGACGGGATAGATGATGTCATCGGGTACCGGCTCGCCGTAGCGCGAGGCCATGAGTTCGAAGCCGGTGTTGGCCTCGGGCGCCACCGCCTCAAGGATGCGTCGCGCATGCAGCTTGTGCTGGCAGGCCAGCACCGCATTCACCGGCGTGCCCGGCCAGCCCATGCGCTCGGCGAGCATTGCCGCGGCCAGCGCGCCGAACTGTTCGTTGTTCGAGGTTACAGCCTGCCACTTGCTGCGCTGCGCGCGCGCGGCGAGGCGGTCGACGAAACGCGTCAGGTCGAAGCCGGGCAGACGCGCATTGCTGGGGAAGCTGAACAGGTCGAAGCCGGCATGGTCGTTCGGGAACTCTGCGGACCAGCGGCCGAAGCCGAGCCGGTCCCAGTCGTAGTTGAACAGCACCAGGGTGCGCGGGGAGGGCGAGTGACTGTACTGCTTCTTTGCGGTGTCGTCGGCTGAAACGGGCATCACTGTTGCTTCATCCTTTGCTGAATGCGGTGTTGCCAGGCGAGAGCGCAAACCAACGCCGGAAAACCGATATGACTATCGCCAGGCCGTCCGTCGTCATCGCGCAAGGGGTATACTTTTCCGAATCGTACCGGAAACATCCAAATCACCTGAGGAAACCTGTCATGAGCGACAACGACTATGTTCACCAGCGCTGGGTCAAGCAATTCGATGAGCTCGATCGCCAGATAGTCCAGGAGGCGGCCCTGTGCCAGATACGGATACTCGACCCCGGGATCATCGAACGTGTGCTGCAAAACGACAAACTGGTCTGCGGTACGGAGAATCCCCGTGCCTTTGACAAGTTGCGCTCGCTGGTCATGATCCACTACACGATGCGGGACAAGGCGGTGGTCGCGCTCGGCCAGCAGGAGACGATGCGCATCATGGACGATGTCTTCGCGCGCTTGCGTGCGAGCGCCGGCGACAGCCTGGGCGGCCCGGCCGCCTAGCGCGGCCCGCGCTCGCGCGCCGGGTCCGCTTGGCCCGGACTACGATGTCGATGCAGGGAACTGTTGCCGGAAGGCCTCGGCCGCCTTCTTGACCGAAACGAAGAAATCCCGGCGCCCCATTTCCTCCGACAGCCCCACCCTGGCAAGCTCTTCAAGGAATGGTCGCGGCGCATCGGCGATCTTCAGTTCAATCCCGCTTTCCGCAAGTTCCCGGTCGAGTTCCGCAAAACGCTGCGCCGCGGTCACGTCCATGTCAAAGATGGCCTGGGCGTCGATGACCAGCCACTTGACGGGCGGACTCGCCTCGGCGACCAGCGTGCGGATCCGGGTTATCACATAGCGCACGTTGGCGAAAATCAGCGGCGCGTAGAGCCGATAGACCAGCAGGCCCGGGATCGTATCCGTTTCTTCTTCATCCTCGCGGCAGTCGTGGAACTTGGCATCGCTGTGGCGGATGCGCAGGACCGCATCATGCGGACGCGAGATATCGACCAGCACCATGGTCAGGGACAGCAGCAAGCCCAGGATGATCCCGGGTACCACGCCGGCGATCAGGATCACCAGGGTCACCCCGGCGGCAATGCCGAATTCGACGCGATCGATCCTGTAGAGGCGCTTCAGGGAAGCCACTTCCAGCATGCCGACGGCGGTAACGATCAGGATAGCGCCCAGGGCCACCTTCGGCAGCAGCGCGATCAGACCCGTGAGGAAAAACAGGAAAACCAGCAGGCCCAGCGCAAGTATCAGTTGTGCCACTTGCGTCAGACCGCCCGCCGAATCGACGATCGAGGTGCGCGACTGGCTGGCGGAGACCGGAAAACCCTGCCAGAACCCGGCCAGTATGTTCGCCGAGCCCAAGGCCACCAGTTCGCGGTTGGGGCTTACCTCGTAGCCGTTTTTTTCGGCAAAGGTCTGCGCCAGGAGAATGCCGTCTGAAAACGCCAGGAAGGCGATCGCCACTGCGGCCGGCGCGAGCGCGGCGACATCCGCCCAGCTGAACGCGGGAATGCTCAGTTGCGGGACGCCCGAAGGTACTGCGCCGACGAGTGCAATGCCGTGGCTGCCAAGGTCGAAGGCGAAGGTCGCGGCAATCGCCACCGCGCAGACTGCCAGTGCGCCCGGTATGCGCGGCAGCCAGAGCGCCAGTGCGACCAGCAGCCCGACCAGCAGCACGCCTAGCACGAAGGTCGGCACTTGGGTCTGAGGGAGTTTGCCGATTATCGTGAACACGACCTGGAAGAACTCCTCGCCTTCGGTCTTGATGCCGAACATCTTGCCCAGTTGCGTGGCGATCAGAACCAGCGACGCGCCGTTCAGGTAGCCGATCAGTACCGGGCGCGACAGCAGGTCGGCGATGACGCCGAGCTTGAGGCGTGCCGCGAGCAACAACACGACACCCGACAGGATGCTCAGAACCGCGGCCAGGACGACGAGGCGTCCCGGATCGCCGCCCGACAGCGGCAGAATCGCCGAACCGGCCAGCAAACCGATCGCGGCATCCGGCCCGGCGATGACATGCCGCGAACTCGAAAACAGGGCATAGCCGATGGCCGCCGCCAGTGCCGCGTAGAGCCCGGTAATCGGTGGCAGATGCACCAGCTCGGCATAGGCGATCACCGACGGAATGGAAACGATGCAGGCTGAAAGTCCGGCAATCGAATCCCCCCTCAGCCAGGCGAGTCGATAGCCCCGCAGCGTTTCGAGTAGCGGCAAGGCGGACTGCAGGTAGCGGAACAAGGCTGAAGCATTCATGGCCATGATCTTGGGCAAATCGGAAGGAATTGGCAACAGGTTCTGATCAAGGCGAGGAGATTCTCCTTCGCCGGGGATCGCGCGTGAAGATCATGTTGCAAAGCATAGGTGATAGGATTTAGCGGGCGATCTTCAATTAAGGAATGATGACATGGGTATTCTCGACTGGTTCAGGAACCGGACGGATGAATTCGACCCGGACCGGGTGTCTGAGGAGTTGGTGGATTGGGCCGCGGAAAAAGCCATTGCGCTGACCAATCCGAGGCTCAAGCTGCTTTCGACCTGCCGCAAACGCCTGGCACCGGCCGTCGAGACCACCATCAAGTTCCTGCGTGCGCAAATCGCCACGCTGCCGGCCGTGCATATCCTTTCATCGAAGGCATGGCCTGCCGATCCGGTTCTGCGGGCGTTCTTTGTCGAGCCGTCGGAGATCCAGGATGTGCTCGGCGGTTCGGACAACCTGCGCGCCGTGTTCGACAAGAACCCGGGACTCGACGAGGCGTATGCGGTGCTCGGCATGGCATTCAAGATTCAGCCGGTCTTCGGCATGGCGTTGCACGGGACCACGGTACAGCGCGATGTGGCACAGACAAACGCAAGCTTCTCGGATCACCGTGCGCGCCTCTGCGACAGCGATGAGTTGCGCTTGCGCCGTGTTATCGGGGTTGAGGTATTCGAACATCTGCTTGCCCAGGCGATGTCAGAGATTGGCGAGGATCGTGTCGAAAGACAGGACCTGCAGACCAGCCGTTCGCTGATGCGGACGCGCTTGCGGTTGCTGCAGCAGCATGGACCGGGCCTGGGGTCGATGCTTGGCGAGGCGCCGGCGGCGCAAAGCGAACAGGCCAGGCTGGCGGCGGAACTGCTTGAGAACGAGCGGCAACTGGAAGCGCTGGGAGGCGGCGACTCGGTACTGGAAGCGGAACTCGAATGTCTGACGGACGTGCTCGGCAACCCGCAACGTTATCTGCACTTCGACTCGAAGCACCTGCGCCTCGACCGGATGAACCTGGTTGTTGATGAGAGCAGCACCGAAACAGCGGCCGACGTCGATTTTGCCGTCGCGGAATTGACAGGATCAAAACCGATGAGCAGGGCCTTCATCCTGGCTCGCGTTCCCCGCGCGGAACTGCCTCCTCCGAAAAAGCTGAATTTTGACGACGCGTCACGTTATCTCTGAGGCGGCGTTAAAACGCAGGATCAGTCCCCTTGCGGAAGAATCGCCGTGTCGCCAGCGCCGACTTTCCGTGGATCGGACGCCGCTTCAGGCCATGATGTTGATGCCGCCATCGACATAGACCGTGTCGCCGGTCATGCGTCGGGCGTAAGGAGTGGCGAGGTAGGCGCAGGTAAAGCCGACGTCCATGATGTCGACCAGTTCGCCGACGGGCGCCCTTTCCATGGCCTGGTTCAAGAGCATGTCGAAGTCCTTGAGACCGGACGCGGCGCGGGTCTTGAGCGGCCCCGGCGAAATCGCATGAACCCGGATTTTCCGCGGACCGAGTTCGTAGGCGAGATAGCGGCAAGAGGCCTCGAGCGCCGCCTTCACCGGACCCATCACGTTGTAGTTGGGGACCACTTTCGCCGCCCCGTGATAGCTCATGGCGAACATGGTTCCGCCGTCCTTCATCAGGGGTGCGGCCAGCTTGGCCATGCGGATGAAGGAATGCACGGAGATATCCATCGCCATGGCGAAGCCGTCGGCCGAACAGTCGATCAGTCCGCCCTTGATGTCCTCTTTCTTCGCCGAAGCGATGGAGTGCACCAGGATGTCGAGTTGGCCCCATTCTTTTTTGATCCGCTTGAACAGGGCTTCCATGTCACCCGGCTGCGACACGTCGAGCGGCAGAAACAGGGGCGAGTCGACTGTTTTGGCGAGGGGCTCCACGTAGGGCCTGGATTTGTCGTTCAGGTAGGTGATCGCGACATCGGCGCCAAGCTCGTGGAATGCCCTGGCGCAACCATAGGCAATCGAGTACTCGTTGGCGATGCCGACGACCAGCGCTTTCTTGCCCTCAAGCACGGGGCGGCGCAGTTTCTTGCTCATCGGGTTTTCCTTTTGGCAGGTTTGGCATTTTTCGCGGCGCCAAACATTTTTTCGATCACGGCCAGGCGTTCAGCCCGTTCGCCGCCTGGCTTTCCGGTGGCTTGCACGGTGCGGCGGATGGCTTCCAGCGTCTGGGCGCGTTTGGCGGAATCAGCCGGCAGCATCTTCGGAATGGCGGCAAGCGCTGCATCCCGGTCAAGCAACAGGCTGAAGAACTGCTCGCGCAGGGTTTGCTTGAACTCCGCCAGTGTCATGCCTTTGTTTTCGGCGCGGATTTTCCGCAGTTCGTTGAAGGCGCGTTCATCGACGCCCGCCCCGGCCATGCCGATATAAACCAGGCTGCGGATGGCTGCTTCGCGCAGGCCGCCCTCGGCAATGCGGGCTTTCAGTTCGGCAATCCGCTGCTCGATGAAAGCAATGCGCTCCGGATCCGCTTCGGGCCGTTTGCGCGGTGCCTCGTCGGAAGCCGGCACTCCGACCAGCGCCTGCAGCAGCGGGGAACTGTAGGTCGCCAGAAAGATCTGTTCCATGCTCTTGTCGCGCATGTCGCGGTAGTTGTCGAGGGCGGCAACAATCCCGTCCGATATCGCCGATTGCCACGCCAGGAGCGGATTGTCGGCGGCGACGGGCTTGCGTTGCTGGCGCACCTGTTCGGCAAGCCGGGCAACTTGATGCATCAGCGGGTTGCGGTCCGAGAAGAGTTCAAGCGGCAATTCCGATGTGTTGAGCTTTTTCATCAATTCGCTGGCCTGCTCGTTCATGGATGCCTTGACCAGCGGTTGGAGCAGGGTGCGATACAGGCCGAGATTGATTTCAGAAACCTTTTGCACGGCAGCAAAGCGGCGCTCGTTCTCGGGATCGGGCCGGACGATGGCACGGATATCGTCCATGGTGCGCGGCTCGAAGCGCACGATCCAGTCGCCGACCACCAGGTCCGGATTGGCGTCGCTGGCTGATTTCGGGGTCATCACCGCCTCGTAGAGGCCGGGCGGCAAAACGTCGATCAGGTCGATGTTGGAGGCGAATTCGTTATGCTCCTTCTTGGCGATGCCGCCCGAAACAAAGATGCCGAGGTGGCCAACGCTTTCGTGGATGGCATAGATGATGGTCTGGCCGCAGGCGCGGATATCGTCATCCTTCGCGTAAAGGTCGGCGATCCAGCCCAGTGCCTGTTGCGGCGGCGTAATGTTGTCGCCCTTCGAACAGAAACAGATGATCGGCGAACGGATATTGCGCAGGTCGATGCGCTCGCCATCGCTGGTGAGGATTTCGCCGGTGGCAAGCTTGTTGCCAATGAACAGTTGATCAACGATCCACTGGATTTCCTCGGCATTGAGATTGACATGGCCGCCCCACCATTTTTCGAATTCGAGGAAGCGTTCGGCGCCTTTATCGACATTCGCCCAGATGTCGTAATTCTTGCTCCACAGCGTGTTGGCCGGATTGAGGTTTTCGAAGTTCTTCACCAAGTGGCCGCCGTCGAACTTGCCGTTACCGAGGTCGCTGGTCAGCGCTGTTATCCAACTGCCGCCGGCCAGTCCGCCGGTATAGCGCATCGGGTTCTCGCCCTCGACTCCTGCCCAGTAGGACAGGGGTGAGCCGGGAATGATGATCGGACCAAATAGTTCCGGCCGCATCGCGGCCACCAGCATGACGGCCCAACCGGCCTGGCAGTTGCCGATGACGCAGGGCTTGCCCTCGGCTTTCGGGTGCAGGGAGATGACTTTTTCAAGGAACACCGCCTCGGCGCGCATGATGTCCTCGATGGTCTGGCCCGGCATCGGTTCCGGAGTGAAGCCTACGAAGTAGCAAGGGTGTCCGGCGCGCATCGCGACGCCGATTTCGCTGTCGGCCTTGAAGCCGCCAATGCCCGGACCGTGGCCCGCACGCGGATCGACCACGACGAACGGACGTTGCCATGGATTGATCGTGACCCCTTGCGGCGGCTTGATCCGTACCAGCATGTAATTGGCCGGCCGCTCGAAGCTGCGGGCATCCAGCACCAGTTCGGCATCGAAACTGAGCACGTGTGGAACCGCCTTCTCCTTCTGCGCATAGTACTGGTCGCTGCGCTGGCGCAGCAGGTCCCAGAACAGGATGGTGCGCTGTGTGGCGTCAACCACATACTCGCCCACGGGGCCCCAGGCCTGCAGGAAGGGATTCATGCCGCCGAGCATGCCGGGCAGCATATCCGGCGTCGGCTTGGCCGCCGCGGCGGTTTTGGTTTTGCTTGGTGTGGTGGTCATTGTTGATACTCCTGATTTGCAGACAATTGTTTTGATACTCAGGGAATTATCGATATCGCGGATGGCCTAAACGATCTTCGCCGCGTCATCGCGCCGTGCACTGGCTACCAGCACGGCAACGGCGCAGGAGGCCAGGCGTGTCATCACCGAATCGGCGCGACTGGTCAGGATGATCGGCACCCTGGCGCCGAGCACGATGCCGGCCGCGTCGGCGCCGGCGAGGAAGGACAGGCTCTTGGCCAGCATGTTGCCGGATTCGAGGTCGGGCACCACCAGCACGTTGGCGCGGCCGGCGACCGGGGAGTTGATTTTCTTGATCGCCACCGATTCCAGGCTGATCGCGTTGTCGAGCGCCAGCGGGCCGTCGAGGATGGCGCCGGTGATCTGGCCGCGGTCCGCCATCTTGCACAAGGCGCCGGCTTCGATGGTCGACGGCACGTCGGTGTTGATGGTCTCCATCGCCGAGAGCAGGGCGACGCGTACCTCGGGGAAGCGCAAGGCATGGGCGAGATCGATGGCATTCTGGATGATGTCGACCTTGTCCCTGAGCGTCGGTGCGATATTGACGGCGGCATCGGTGATGATCAGCGTTTCGCTGTAGCTCGGTACGTCCATCACGAAGCAGTGGCTGACGCGGCGCGCGGTGCGCAGCCCGGTGTCGCGGCGGACGACGGCGCCCATCAGTTCGTCGGTATGCAGGCTGCCTTTCATCAGGGCCTCGGCCCGACCCTCGCGCACCAGTTCGACTGCCCGCGCGGCCGAGGCGTGGCTGTAGGGCGCATCGACGATTTCGGTGGTGCCGAGATCGATGCCGAATTTTTTCGCGGTGGCCTCGATCTTCTGCTTCGGGCCGACCAGGATGGGTACGATCAGTCCCATTTTCGCCGCATCCATGGCGCCGGAGAGAGAGCTCTCGTCGCAGGGGTGGGCGACGGCCACCTTGGTGGGCGGCAGGGCCTTGCAGGTA
>JBIJDJ010000222.1:0-4754 GCA_044344175.1 Sulfuritalea sp. | reverse complement strand
GCTGACCAGCATCGATCTGCTCGGTGGAGGGCGCGCGGCGCTGGTTGCGGCCAACCTCGAACTGGGCCTGGCCCTGTCCGATGACGAGATCGATTATCTGGCGGAGAATTTCGCCAGGATTGGGCGTGATCCCACCGATGTCGAACTGATGATGTTCGCCCAGGCCAATTCCGAGCACTGCCGGCACAAGATTTTCAACGCGAGCTGGACGGTGGATGGGGAGGCGCAACCGCTGTCCCTGTTCGGCATGATCCGCGAGACGCACAAGGCGCATCCCGAGGGCACCGTGGTCGCGTACTCGGACAATGCCGCGGTGATTGAGGGCGCGACCATCCGGCGTTTCTACCCGCGCGCCGGCGGTGGCTACGAGTATGGCGACGAACTCACGCACATCCTGGCCAAGGTCGAAACGCACAACCATCCGACGGCGATTTCGCCCTTTCCCGGGGCGGCGACCGGTTCCGGCGGCGAGATCCGCGACGAAGGTGCAACGGGGCGCGGCTCCAAGCCCAAGGCCGGTCTTTGCGGCTTTTCCGTCTCCGACCTGCGCATTCCGGGTTACGCCCAGCCTTGGGAATCGAACTATGGCAAGCCCGCGCGCATCGCCTCGGCGCTCGACATCATGATCGAAGGGCCGATCGGGGCCGCGGCTTTCAACAACGAATTCGGGCGGCCCAACCTGGCGGGCTACTTCCGCAGCTTCGAACAGGAATTCAACGGCGAAATGCGCGGTTATCACAAGCCGATCATGATCGCCGGCGGCATGGGCAACATCGCCGCCGAGCACTCGTTCAAGATCAGGTTTCCGGCGGGCAGCCTGCTGATCCAGCTGGGCGGTCCCGGCATGCTGATCGGCCTCGGCGGCGGCGCGGCCTCCTCGATGGCGACCGGCGCCAATACCGCCGATCTCGATTTCGCCTCGGTGCAGCGCGGCAACCCCGAAATCCAGCGCCGTGCGCAGGAAGTTATCGACCGATGCTGGCAGCAGGGCGATGCCAATCCCATACTCGCGATCCACGATGTCGGCGCCGGCGGCATTTCGAATGCGATGCCCGAACTCGCCCACGACGCCGGCTGCGGCGCGGCCTTCGACCTGCGCGCGATTCCCGGCGAAGAGCCGGGCATGAGCCCGCGCGAGATCTGGAGCAACGAGGCGCAGGAGCGCTATGTGTTGGCCATCGCACCCGAGCGATTGGCGGAGTTCCGCGCCCTGTGCGAACGCGAGCGCTGCCCCTTCGCCGTGCTCGGTGTGGCCACCGACGACGGGCAACTGACGGTCAGGGACGATCACTTCGGCAACAAGCCGGTCGACATGCCAATGGAAGTGCTGCTTGGCAAGGCGCCCAAGCTGCATCGCGATGCGCGGCGCCAGCGTGTGGCGATGTTACCGCTGGATATCGCCGGCATCGACCTGAAGGAGGCGGCGCTGCGCGTGCTGCGTCTGCCGGCGGTGGCGTCGAAGAATTTCCTGGTCACCATCGGCGATCGCAGTGTCGGCGGCTTTACCGCGCGCGACCAGATGGTCGGGCCCTGGCAGGTGCCGGTGGCCGACGTCGCGGTGACCGCGATGGGTTACGACACGGTGCGCGGCGAGTGCTTCGCCATGGGCGAGCGCACGCCGCTGGCCCTGCTCGACGCCGCGGCCTCGGGCCGCATGGCGGTGGGCGAGGCGCTGACCAATCTGGCGGCCGCCGATATCGGCGACATCGGCCGGATCAAGCTCTCGGCCAACTGGATGGCTGCTGCCGGCCACGGCTGCGAAGACGCGGCGCTGTTCGATACGGTCAAGGCTGTCGGCATCGACTTCTGCCCGGCGCTCGGCGTCGCGATACCCGTCGGCAAGGATTCGCTGTCGATGCGCACAAAGTGGGAAGAGCAGGGCGCTGCGAAGCAGGTCACGGCGCCGTTGTCGCTGATCGTCACCGCCTTCGCCGCGGTCGAGGATGTGCGCCGCACGCTGACGCCGCAACTGCGGCCCGATGCCGAAGTCGGCGAGACCGAGCTGCTGCTGATCGACCTCGGCCAGGGCCGCAATCGCCTCGGCGGTTCGGCGCTGGCGCAGGTGTATGGCGCTCAGTCGGGTCAATTGGGCGATGCCGTTCCGGATGTCGATGCCGGGTTGCTGAAAAGCTTTTTCCGCGTGATCCAGACGCTGAGCCGCGACGGCAGGATCCTCGCCTATCACGATCGATCGGATGGCGGCCTGTTCGCCACCGTCTGCGAAATGAGCTTTGCCTCGCATGTCGGCGTTTCGCTGAATCTCGACGGACTCTGCTACGACCCGCTGATGAACGATGTCGACGGCAGCGAGCGTTTTCCGCAGATCGCCGGGCGCTTGCGCGACCGGATCATCGCGGCGCTGTTCAATGAGGAACTCGGCGCGGTACTGCAGATCCGCCTCGCCGATCGCGGCGCTGTGATGCAGACGCTGCGCGATGCCGGCCTCGGCGCCTGCACACATGCTATCGGTACCACCAACACGGCTGATGCCGTGCGCATCTGGCGCAATGCCAAAGCGGTATTCGCCGCCGTGCGCAGCGACTTGCAGCGCACCTGGAGCGAGGTCAGCTTCCAGATCGCCCGCCTGCGCGACGATCCCGGTTGCGCTCAGGAAGAGTTCGATGCGCTGCTCGATGCCGATAACCCGGGCCTCAGCGTTCATCGTGCATTCAACACGTCCGCGACAGCGGACGCCGATATAGTCACCCCCGCCCTCGGGGCGGGGGCCGGGGGGCGGGGGGCCAATGGCTTGCGCGGAATCGCGATCCCGGGCCAACGGCCCAGAATTGCGATTTTGCGCGAGCAGGGCGTCAATGGCCATGTCGAAATGGCCGCCGCCTTCGAGCGTGCCGGCTTCGCCCCCTACGATGTGCACATGTCCGACCTGCAGACCGGCCGGGTACATCTGGCGGACTTCAAGGGCTTTGCCGCCTGCGGCGGTTTCTCCTACGGCGACGTGCTCGGCGCGGGGCAGGGCTGGGCCAAGTCGGTGCTGTTCAACGACCGTCTGCGCGACGAATTCAGCGCCTTCTTCGCTCGCGCCGACAGCTTTGCGCTCGGTGTCTGCAACGGCTGCCAGATGATGGCGCACCTGGCGCCGATCATTCCCGGTGCGGAGGACTGGCCAAGCTTCCAGCGCAACCGCAGCGAACAGTTTGAGGCGCGCGTGGTGATGGTCGAGATTCCACCCTCGCCTTCGATCTTCCTCGCCGGCATGGCCGGATCGAAGCTGCCCGTGGTGGTCAGCCACGGCGAAGGTCGCGCCGAGTTCGCCGCCGGCCAGAGCGGCAACGCGCTTGTGGCCCTGCGCTACATCGACAATCGCGGCGCCGTGGCGACGGCCTATCCTTTCAATCCCAACGGCTCGCCCGAGGGTCTCGCCGGCGTGACGACGGCCGACGGCCGCTTCACCATCATGATGCCGCATCCCGAACGGACCTTCCGCAGCCTGCAGATGTCCTGGCAGCCGCCGGGACTGGGCGAGGATGGACCGTGGCTGGAGATGTTCCGCAATTCGAGGCGCTGGCTCGGTTAATGGAAAGTCGGCGCCGACGATACGGCGGCAAGACGCCGCGGAAATAAAAAACGGGAGCCGCGGCTCCCGTTCTTGTTTGTGCCGACCGGGTTTATTCGACCTTGGCCTTGGCGCGCAGTTCGTCGATGTGCTTTTGCACCATGCGCTGCTGAAGTTGCTGAGCGATCTGGGCCTTGGCTTCTTCCATCGGCGGCAGCTTGAGTTCGCGCGTGTCTTCGAGCAGGATCACATGCCAGCCGAAATCGGTCTTGACCGGGACTTCGGTGAATTTGCCCTTTTCCAGCTTGGTCATGGCCGCCGAGAAGGGCGGGACGAACGAAGCGGGATTGGCCCAGCCCAGATCGCCGCCGCGGTCCTTGGACCCGGGATCCTTCGACTCCTTGGCCAGATCGTCGATCTTTTCGCCCTTCTTCAGCTTGGCGATGATGGCCTTGGCCTGATCTTCCGATTCGACCAGGATATGGCGGGCCTTGTATTCCTTGTTGCCGAGCTTGGACGTGATTTCCGCGTATTCCTTCTTGATCTGCTCGTCGGTGATCGGATGGCCTTTCACGTAGTCGTTGAGGTAGACGCCGATCAGCACTCCCTGGCGGGCGAGGTCCATCTGACCCTGCACTTCAGGCTTCTTGTCGAATCCCTTCTTGACGGATTCCTGCGTCAGAATTTCGCGACGAACCAGTTCTTCGGTGACTGCTTTGCGCAGTTCCGGGGAATCGGGCTGACCCTGCGCCGCCTGACCGGCAATCAGCGCGTCGGCGCGAGCCTTGGGAATGGCCTTGCCATTCACGGTGGCGAATGTTGCCGAGTCGGCTTTCGCGGCGGAGTCGGCCTTCTTCTGGGCAAAGGCGGGAGCTGAACTCACCGAAACAGCGAAGGCGAGCAGGAGTGCGTGGCGTAGGGTACGGTTCATCGTGGTTCCTGAATGGTCGGGTTGTCAACGTTCGTCGGGTGTTTTGGCGCTGATGCTGAGTGCGTGAATTTCCCGCTTCATCAGCGGGCCGACCGCATCATACACCAAGCGGTGTCTTTCCATTGTCTTGCAACCGGCAAAACGCGGCGACACAATGGTCAGCCGGAAGTGACCGCCGCCGCTTCTGGCACCGGCGTGGCCGGCATGTTTTGCCGAGTCGTCGTGGATTTCGATGGTCACCGGGTCGAGCGTGGCGAGGCTGGCGCGCATGGCATCGATGACGCTCATGATTTGGGCAGCACCTGCTTG
>JBIJDJ010000228.1:0-4544 GCA_044344175.1 Sulfuritalea sp. | reverse complement strand
CTTCTGCCGCACGATGAACTCCTCGTTGCGCGACCAGGCGCCGGTGGTCCGGCGCGTCCTGATCGCACCCAGCGCAGCGCCCGCGACGAGAAACAGCAGCAACGGCAGCAGGATCGGCACCAGGCTCGCCATGATCAGCCACTCCGCCGCTTTCAGCAACCGCGCCAGGCGCGGCGGGCCACCGAGGGCCTTCTGCAGCAAGGACACGATCATCCAGCAGAGGAAGGCATCGGTAATCAGCGCGCCGAGGCCGAAGGAAATGCGGCAGGCCAGCCCGGAGAAATCGGCTGCGCCCCACAGCCAGGACAGGGAAATGCTGCCGGAACAGGCGCGTGGGCCGGGGCCGAAGGCGACCCAGTTGCCGATCGCGGCCAGCCCCGCAAGCGCCAGCACGCCGAACAGGCCGCCGGCCAGCGGCGCTTGCGGCCCGGCGATCAGGGCCAGTCCGGCGCTGGAGAATATGGCTCCGGCGGCAAATCCCACCCAGGGCGGTCCGTTGATGTCCGCGCGGCCCAGCGGCCCAATGTCGAATGCGGCAAGCATGGGCAGGATGCCGGCCACGACAAACACCAGCCCAATCAGATGGGTGGCGCCGGGACCAAGTTGCTGCGTGCGTTTCATGTTGCGGGCAATTGTTCTCCGGCGCCGCGCGACGCGGACCTCCGGCACGCTGCCGGCCTCGCCGTCGCCCTACTTGAACTTGTAATAGGTATGGTTCAGCCAGGCCGCGACATTGGCCTCGTCCTCGGGGAACCAGCCGGCATTGGTCTGCGCGCTGCAGGCTGCGACGCGCTGCCCCAGCGCAACCGCATTGTTGATCAGGCGCGGCTTGCGTGTGTACATGCCGGAGCCGTCGCCGCCAAGCAATTTCACGTGGCAGGCCACGCACTGCTTGTCGTGCAGCGGCTTGCCCAGTTTCGGATCGCCGGCGGCCTGCACCGGCAGCGATAACAACAAACACAGCAGCAGGATTGCGTTACGCATGGCATGGCTTCCTCGGCGGGTTGCGGCATTCATCACTGCAGGTAAGTGATCTCCATTTGCGAATCGAGCCCTGTCACCATGTCGAGAATGTCGTCGGTGAACTTCTCGTCCTCATCGCTCCACGTCGCATCCGGTGCCGTGGAGGCGGTGACCAGCGGCGCAATGTCGAAATCGACAAAGCGGTCTCCCACCTTGAGCACGAAAATGCCGGAAGAATGCTCGACCAGTTCCCAGTCGTCGGGTATTTCGAGTTCCACATGCAGCACCAGCGACAGCTTTTTCATGAAATTCTCCACTCAACAGGTTTCAGACAGGCATCCTAATCCATCCGGCCCCGGCGCGGTGCCGGCCGCCAAGCTAAAGATTCGGGCTGCAGAAGATCACCGTCCAGGCCCCGATCCGGCACGCGCAGCAGATTCATTCACAAGCGCTCAATGCACGCGCCGCGCCTGCTGCCATGCAATGACCGCCTGATTGGCCTGCGCGAACATCGGCTCCGACACCTCGCGCGGCAGAGCCTGGCGCAGGGCGACGAACAGTCCTTCGGTCGTCTCGCGGGCCAGATCCGTGCTGGCCGCGCCATCCGCCAGGCAGCGCAACTGGATGAGGGCCAGCGCATCGGCGACCAGGCGCCAGCCCAGCGCCGGCATGTGACCGACCAGCGCCACCAGCATGCCGCCCAGCGCCGCAAGAATCGCCAGTGCTTCGTCGCGGTCGGCGCTGGCGATCATGGCATGCCACAGCGCCAGATGGATATTGCGCCGCAGTTCCATCTTGAAATCCACGGCATCGCCCTCGGCCAGTTCGATCGCCGCATTGTGCTTCTGAAAACGGGCGTCGGCGACCGCGTCGAGGCCGTTGCGCAAGCCGCCGAGCAAGGCGCTGACGCCGGGCATGGCGACTAACCCGAAAGCCTGCGCATAGGCCAGCCCCCACTGGTCGATGCCGCTCGCCAGCAAGGCCAGGCGCAGGGCGCGCGCGTCGTCGTCCGCCGCCGCACGCGTCCAGTTGGCGGCGCGCTCCTGCATCTCGCCCACCGCGGCATGCAGCGCCGCCTCGTCGCTCTCCAGCGTCAGGCGGAAGATGCGGGTGAAGGCATCCTGCGCCATACGCGCGGCCAGCCGCTGCACCTCGGGCGGCGCCAGATTTGCCAGTCCGTCAGCCGGTGGCAGGAAAGCTTCAGTCATAATTCGCTCCCATTGCAATGGATTGCCATTATGCAGATTTGGGTCGATGCCGACGCCTGCCCCGGCGTCATCAAGGAAATTCTCTTCCGCGCTGCCGTACGGCATTGCCTGCCGCTGATCCTGGTCGCCAACCAGTGGCTGCGCGTGCCTCCGTCCCCGTACATCCGCTCGGTGCAGGTGGCGCAGGGCTTCGATGTGGCCGACAGCCACATTGTCGAACAGGTGGCGGCCGGCGACCTGGTGATCACCGCCGACATCCCGCTGGCGGCGCTGGTCATCGACAAGCAGGCCTTTGCCCTCAATCCGCGCGGCGAGTTCTATAGCGCGGAGAACATCCGGCAACTGCTCGACATGCGCAACTTCATGGACACCCTGCGCAGCAGCGGCGTCGAAACCGGCGGACCGCCTGCCTTCAATCATGCCGACCGGCAGAGCTTCGCCAATCAGCTGGATCGCTTCATCGCCGCCCGCCGCGGATCAACATGACAGTCTTTGCCCGGTGCTGCGCAAAATATTCGCGAGCGCCTTCCCGCTAGGCCAGTTTCGGCAGGCTGTCTTCCTGCGGACCGGACGGAAGGCTATCACCGGAAAGGTCAAGCTTTCCAAGGATTGCACGCAGCTTGTCGAGTCCGGGATCCTGGATGAAACTCATTCCAAGGCGGAAACTGCCCTGGAATGGCATCGATGACATAACAACCGACTTCAACTTGACAATTCTTTGCGGTGTGCCATCGATCGGCGGGGGAAGTAACAGCAGGGTCAATACGGAATGAATCTTTTCATCCGTATCGCTCTGCAGCGATGTTCCGTTCATCGACAGGTCGCGCGTCAATGTTTGAAAAACCGGTTTGCCGGGCGAACCGTCGAACATGATCGAATCAAGGCTGGCAAACACTTCACGCTTGCAACAGGACAATCGCGTTACCGAGCCGGGGTTTCATCACACCTGCGAACCCTATTGGCCCTGGTGCCTTCAGGCGCCGAGCAACGGTGAGTCCATCGCTGCAGAGCCGACGGGGTGGGTGCGGATCGGCGCACCGATGCCAGGCATCCCTATAATGGCGTCGATCTCAATAGGAGGATGTGATGCGGATAATTCTGTGTTTCCTGTTTGCCTTGGTCGCCACACCCGCGCTGGCCGAGTGGGAGAAGATGGCGGAAAACGATGATATCGCCTACTACATCGACCCCGCCACGACCCGGAAGGATGGCAATCTGCGCAGGGTATGGACGGTGCAGGACCTGAAGCAAAAAGGCAAAAACGGCGAGATGTCGCGGCGAGCGTTGGTTGAATACGACTGCAAGGAGGAACGCAGCAGAACACTCTCGTACTCCTTGTACTCCGAGCCGATGTCAGGTGGACAGAAACTTATATCGAACGATTATTACAGTCGATGGATGGTCCTTCAGGGTGGAACTGACGACACCATCTCCCTCAAGTTCGTCTGCGCGCAGTAGCCTCTCCCGCAGCACGACGGACAGGGGACTCTGGACGTGAACCCGCCAGTCAAACCTCTCGGGACAAATACCTGCTTGTGCCGCGTCGGTCAGATGACTGAGGCCTCGAATTGAACCTTTGGTAGCAACTTTCAGGGCAAGAGCAAGGTATTCCGGCGTGGCGCGCGAACAACGCCGACAAACTGTTCCTCCGCACTGCCGGTACGGATCTGCCGTGGCAGGCAGATCCGCAGTGCTTCGCGGTCAGGCTTGCGCGGCGTCCACTATCGCGTTCAAGGTGGGGCTCGGGCGCATCACCGCTTCGACTTTCGCCGTGTCGGGCATGTAGTAGCCGCCGATATCCACCGGCTTGCCCTGCACCGCTTTCAGCTCGTCCGTGATCTTCTGCTCGTTCGCGGCCAGTGCTTTCGCCAGGGGCGCGAAATGCGCCTGCAGTTCCTTGTCCTCGGTCTGCTCGGCCAGCGCCTGCGCCCAATACGTAGCGAGGTAGTACTGGCTGCCACGGTTGTCGAGTTCGCCGGTGCGGATCGAAGGGCCCTTCCGGTTGTCGAGCAGTTTGCCGGTGGCATTGTCGAGCGTCCTGGCCAGGATCTTCGCCCTGGCGTTGCCGGTCTTGGTGCCGACGTCTTCCAGCGACACGGCGAGGGCGAGGAATTCGCCGAGCGAATCCCAGCGCAGGTGGTTCTCTTCGACCAGTTGCTTGACGTGCTTCGGTGCCGAACCGCCGGCGCCGGTTTCATACATGCCGCCGCCGGCCATCAGCGGCACGATGG
Organism: Sulfuritalea sp.; assembly: GCA_044344175.1. Taxonomy (GTDB): domain Bacteria; phylum Pseudomonadota; class Gammaproteobacteria; order Burkholderiales; family Rhodocyclaceae; genus Sulfuritalea. The sequence continues at coordinate 142 of JBIJDJ010000228.1, read as the reverse complement.
AAAGCATCTTGGCACTGGTGCCCAGTTCCATGATGGGGAACAGGTCGGTGAGGTAATCGCGCAGGATGTTGCCCGTCACCGAAATCGTGTCGAGGCCGCGGATCACGCGCTCCAGCGTGTAGCGCATGGCACGGACCTGCGA
>JBIJDJ010000005.1:0-45819 GCA_044344175.1 Sulfuritalea sp. | reverse complement strand
ATCAGCTCATTCTCGTGCGGGCGGTAGGGGTCGAGCCAGAAGATGGCCGGCATGCCGGACTGGCGGGCGCGGGTGACGGCGAGCTTGACCCAGTCGCGGATCGGCGCGTCCTTCACCTGGCACATGCGGAAGATGTCGCCTTGCTCGACATTCTGCGAGAGCAGCACTTCGCCCGTGGCGAGGTCGGTGATGTTGGCGACGCCGTCTTCCGATATTTCGAAGGTCTTGTCGTGCGAGCCGTATTCCTCGGCCTGCTGGGCCATCAGGCCGACATTGGGCACGGTGCCCATGGTCTTCGGGTCGAAATTGCCGTGCCACTTGCAGAAGTTGATCATCTCCTGGTAGATGCGGGCAAAGGTAGATTCCGGCATCACGCACTTGGCGTCCTTGGGCCGGCCGTCGGCACCCCACATCTTGCCGCCGATGCGGATCATGGCCGGCATCGAGGCATCGACGATCACGTCGCTCGGCGAATGGAAGTTGGTGATGCCCTTGGCCGAATCGACCATCGCCAGTTCCGGTCGGTGCTCGTGGCAGGCATGAAGGTCGCTCATGATCTCTTCGCGCTTGGATTCCGGCAGCGTGGCGATCTTGTCGTAGAGGTTGACCATGCCGTTATTGACATTGACGCCGATCTCGTCGAACAGCTTGGCGTGTTTCTCGAAGGCGTCCTTGTAGAAGATCCGGACGCAGTGGCCGAAGACGATGGGGTGCGAGACTTTCATCATCGTCGCCTTGACGTGCAGCGAGAACATCACGCCGGTCTTGTAGGCGTCTTCGATTTCCTTTTCGTAGAACTCGCACAGCGCCCTCTTGCTCATGAACATGCTGTCGATGACCTCGCCGGCCAGGAGCGAAAGCTTGGGCTTGAGGACGATGGTCTTGCCGCTTTTGGTAATCAGTTCCATCTTGACGTCGCGTGCCTTGTCCAGCGTCATCGACTTCTCGCCGTGGTAGAAGTCGCCGTGATGCATGTGCGAGACATGGGTGCGTGAGGCCTGGCTCCATTCGCCCATGGAATGCGGGTTCTTGCGCGCATAGTTCTTCACGGCATTGGGTGCGCGACGGTCGGAGTTGCCTTCGCGCAGCACGGGATTTACCGAGCTGCCGATGCACTTCGAGTAGCGGGCCTTGATCGCCTTCTCTTCCTCGGTTTTCGCGTCCTCGGGAAAATCGGGGATCTTGTAGCCGCGGGCCTGGAGTTCCTTGACGGCCGCGATCAGTTGCGGCACCGAGGCGCTGACGTTCGGCAGCTTGATGATGTTGGTCGCGGGGTCATGGGTCAGTCGCCCCAGTTCGGCGAGGTTGTTCGGGACCTTTTGTGCGTCGGTCAGGTAGTCGGAGAGTTCGGCCAGGATTCGTGCCGCGACCGAGATGTCGCAGCCGACCACGTCGACCCCGGCGGGCGCGGCAAACGCCTTGATGATGGGCAGGAAGGAGTATGTCGCCAGCAGCGGCGCCTCGTCGGTAAGCGTGTAGATGATCTTCGATTTGCCTGCGGCCATGGCTGTCCCCTTGCTATTGGATTGTTGTTTGGTTTTGTCGAACGCATCGCCTGTTGAACCTGCGATCCGGTGCAGGACGTATTTTAAGGGCGCCGGACGCATTTGCGGTGGAGCTTGCCGGGTACCGGGCGACTATAATTCGCAGCTTCGGAGGATTTCTTGACCATTCATCGCTTCCCACTTCAGGGCGAGTTCATCGAACTGAACGTCCTCCTCAAGCTACTGGGCCTGACGCCTTCCGGCGGCGCGGCCAAGGCGCTGATCGCCGCAGGCGCCGTGACCGTGGATGGCGGGATCGAAACCCGCGTCCGCCGCAAGTTGCGGGCGGGTCAGGTCGTGCGTCTCGCGGATGAAGAAATTCACGTCGTCGCCGACGATAAGGGAAGTTCCGTGAGCGCCGCCGCCGGGCCGTCCCAAGGCGGCGCAGCCAGGAACATGGAGCCGCGCAAGCGGCGAACCGCCGTCACCCCCTCCCCCGGGGAGGGGGCTGGGGGGAAGGTCGTCCAATGACGATCCAATGGTTCCCCGGCCACATGACCTCCGCGCGCCGCAAGGCGGCCGAGACCATGGCGCTGACCGACGTGGTGATCGAGGTCTGCGACGCGCGCCTGCCCGAAGCCAGCAGCAACCCGCTGATCCGCGAGCTGCGCCTGCACCGCCAGCGCCCCTGCCTCAAGCTGCTGAACAAGTCGGACCTGGCCGACCCCGTGGTGACACAGGCCTGGCTCGACTATTACAACAGCCAGCCCGGGGTCAAGGCGGTGGCGATTTCGAGCAAGAAGCCCGGCGAAGCGGCGCGCGTGCCGGGTCTGTGCAAGGGCCTGGCGCCGCACCGCAATGACGGCATCAAGCCGCTGCGCATGCTGATCATGGGCATTCCCAACGTCGGCAAGTCGACCCTGATGAACGCGCTGCTCAAGCGCCGCGTCGCCGCCGTCGGCGACGAACCGGCGGTGACCAAGTCGCAGATGTGCATCGACCTCGGCCCGACCATGAACATCACCGACACGCCGGGCCTGATGTGGCCGAAGATCAAACACGACAGCGACGGCTTCATGCTGGCCGCCAGCCACGCTATCGGCCGCAACGCGGTAATCGATTCGGAAGTGGCGATCTTCCTCGCCGGCCTCCTGCTGCAACACTATCCGGCACTGCTGGCCGAACGCTATGGCCTCGCCATCGAGGGCATGGACGGCGTCAGCATCGTCGAGGCCGTGGCGAAGAAGCGCGGCTGCATCGTCAAGGGCCGCCGCGGCGGCGAGCTCGACCTAGAAAAGGCGGGGATGATCCTGCTCACCGACTATCGCAGCGGCAAGCTCGGTCGCGTCAGCCTGGAAAGCCCCGGCAGCCGCGCTGCCATGCTGGCGGCGGACGAGACCGGGCTCGTGCATCCGGCACCCGAATAATCGCGACAACTGCCGCTGTGCCTCTGTGGTTTATGACTCTGAAAGGACTTTCATGAGCGTCAAACAACTTTTCGATCTCACCGGCAAGGTCGCCATCGTCACCGGCGGCTCGCGCGGCCTCGGCCTGCAGATGGCCGAAGCGCTCGGCGAAATGGGCGCCCGGCTCGCCATCACCGCACGCAAGGCCGACGAACTGGCCGCAGCGAAAGCCCTCCTCGAAAAACAGGGCGTCGAGGTACTCACGGTGGTGAGCGACTTGTCGCAGTTCGAGCAGATCCCCGGCCTCGTTACCAAAGTGCTCGACCACTACGGCAGGATCGACATCCTGGTGAACAATGCCGGTGCCACCTGGGCGGCGGCGGCCGAGGACTACCCGGACGAAGCCTGGATGAAAGTCATCAACCTCAATGTCAACGGCATGTTCTTCCTCACCCGCGAAGTCGGCAGGCGCGCCTTCATTCCGCAGAAGTCGGGCAAGATCATCGTCACCGCCTCGATTGCCGGGCTGCGCGGCAATCCGCCAAACATGGCGACCATCGCCTACAACACCAGCAAGGGCGCCGACGTGAATTTCGTGCGCGCCCTGGCCGCGGAATGGGGCAAGTACAACATCAACGTGAATGCCATCTGCCCCGGCTTCTTTCCCTCCAAAATGGCCAGCGGCCTGCTGGAAAAGCTCGGCGACCAGATCATCGCCGACACCGCTCTGGGCCGCGTCGGCGGCGACCAGGACCTGAAGGGCGCGGTGGTCTTTCTCGCCTCCGAGGCCTCGCGCCACGTCACCGGCCACGCGCTGGTGGTCGACGGCGGCAGCGGCACCTTCTGAGGCGGCGGCCGCTGCGCGTTTTAGGGCCTGCACCGCCTGAAACCGCCGTAGCGCCAGCGCCGACTTTTTGCCCAGCCGATCACCGGAGATTTCTCATCATGACAAAGAACCAGAAGATCGTCCTCGCCAGCCGGCCCATTACCTGGGTCGAGGAAAGCAATTTCCGCCTCGAGGAAAGCGACCTCCCCCAGCCGGGCATCAACCAGGTGCTGGTGCGCAACCGCTGGCTCTCGCTCGACCCCTACATGCGCGGTCGCATGTCGGACGTAAAGTCCTATGCCGCACCGGTCGGGATAGGCGACGTGATGATCGGCGGCACCGCCGGCGAAGTCGTGCAGTCGAATCATCCGGACTTCGTCCCCGGCGACAGGGTGGTCGGCGCGCTGGGCTGGCAGCTCTTCGGCGTCGCCGACGGCGGCGCGCTGCAAAAGGTCGATGCCAGCGTGATTCATTTGTCGGCCTGGCTGGGCCCGGTCGGCATGCCCGGCGTCACGGCCTGGGTCGGCCTGTTCGACATCTGCGCGCCCAAGCCCGGCGACACCGTGGTGGTCACGGCGGCCTCGGGTGCGGTGGGCAGCGTCGTCGGCCAACTGGCGAAGATCCACGGCGCGCGCGCCATCGGCATCGCCGGCGGCGCCGACAAGTGCCGCTACGTGGCGGAGGAACTCGGCTTCGATGCCTGCATCGACTACAAGGCCGGCAATCTGCGCGCCGACCTCAAGGCCGTCGCGCCCGGGGGCATCGACTGCCTGTTCGAGAATGTCGGTGGCGAAATTTTCGACACCCTGCTGACGCAGATGAAGCCTTTCTCGCGCATCGCGCTGTGCGGCCTGATCTCGCAGTACAACTCGGCGCCCTGGCCGATGCAGAACATCAGCGCGGTGCTGATGAATCGCATCAGGATGCAGGGCTTCATCGTCTCCGACGACCTGAGCCGCTGGCCGCCGGCCCTGAAGGAACTAGCCGGCCACGTCGCGACGGGGCGAATCAAGTATCGCGAGAGCGTCGCCGACGGCCTCGCCGCCGCCCCGGCCGCACTCATCAGCATGTTGAAGGGCGGCAACTTCGGCAAGCAGCTGGTAAAACTGGTCTAGCGATGCCGGACAAATTCACCGGCACGCGCGCCGTGACCGGACCGGACACCTTCGACACCGTGCGCCTCGCGGCATGGATGCGGGGCCACGTCGCGGGCTTTTCCGGCACGCTGCAGGTCGAGAAGTTCAAGGGTGGCCAATCGAACCCGACCTTCATGCTGACCGCCGGTGGCCGCAAGTATGTGCTGCGCCGCAAGCCCCCAGGAAAGCTGCTGCCCAGCGCCCACGCGGTGGATCGCGAATACAGGGTGATTTCGGCGCTGGCCGGCAGCGACGTGCCGGTGCCGAAAACCTGGGCCCTGTGCGAGGACGATTCGGTCATCGGCACCATGTTCTTCATCATGGACTGCGTCGACGGCCGCATCCTGTGGGACCCCGCGCTACCGGGCATGAAGCCCGCGGAACGTGCCGCCATCTTCGACGAGATGAACCGCGTCATCGCCGCCCTGCACAAGGTGGACTATGCCGCCGTCGGCCTCGCCGGCTACGGCAAGCCGGACCAGTACTTGGCGCGCCAGGTGGCGCGCTGGAGCAAGCAGTACCGCGCCTCGGAAACCGAGAAGATCGAAGCCATGGACCGGCTCATCGACTGGCTGCCGCAGAACATCCCTGCGGGCGACGAGACCGGCATCGTGCATGGCGACTTCCGCCTCGACAACACGGTGTTCCACCCCACCGAACCGCGCATGCTGGCCGTGCTCGACTGGGAGTTGTCCACCCTGGGCCATCCGCTGGCCGACTTCGCCTACCACTGCATGAGCTGGCGCCTGTCGCCGGGCCAGTTCCGCGGGCTGGTCGGCCATGACCTCGCCGTGCTGGGCATTCCGTCCGAGGCCGGGTACGTCGCCACCTATTGCCGCCGCGTCGGCCGCGCGCCGGTTCCGCCGAAGGAATGGGAGTACTACATGGCCTTCAACATGTTCCGCCTCGCCGGCATCCTGCAAGGCATCATGGCGCGCGCCCTGCAGGGCAACGCGTCGAGCGAGGAAGCCATCGAAGCCGGCAGACGTGCCCGACCCCTGGCCGAGGAAGCCTGGCGCCAGGTCGAGCGTCTGATTGCAAGCGCCTGACCCCTACAAGCAGAAGCGTAACCACGGAGACACAGAGGCACAGGGAAATGCAAACGGAAGGCGTTCTTGATGTTCCTCCTCTGTGTCTCTGCGTCTCTGTGGTGAATCCTTTGAATTTCACCCAGTAAGAAACTCACCACCCGAGGACACATCATGGATTTCGACTACTCCCCCAAGGTCAGGGACCTGCAAAAGCGCCTCAACGCCTTCATGAGCGAGCACATCTATCCGAACGAGGCCGTGTTCGACGAGGAAGTCGAGGCCAACCGCGCCAGGGGCAATCCCTGGATACCGACTGCGGTCATCGAGCAGTTGAAAGAGAAGGCGCGCGCCGCCGGCCTGTGGAACCTCTTCCTGCCGCAGTCCGAGCGCGGCGCCGGCCTCTCCAACCTCGAATACGCGCCGCTGTGCGAAATCATGGGTCGCTCGCACATCGCGCCGGAAGCCTTCAACTGCAACGCGCCCGACACCGGCAACATGGAAACCATCGAACGCTACGGCAACGACGCGCAGCGCACGGAATGGCTGCTGCCGCTCTTGGAAGGCCGGATCCGCTCGGCCTTCGCCATGACCGAGCCAGGCGTGGCTTCATCCGACGCCACCAACATCGCGTCGCGCATAGCCCGCGACGGCGACCACTACGTGATCAACGGCCGCAAGTGGTGGATCTCCGGCGCACCCGACCCGCGCTGCAAGATCCTCATCTTCATGGGCAAGACCGACCCCGACAATCCCGGCCGCCACAGGCAGCAGTCGATGGTGCTGGTTCCGATGGACACGCCGGGCGTCACCCGCGTGCGCCCGCTCAGCGTGTTCGGCTACGACCACGCGCCGCACGGCCACGGCGAACTCGATTTCAAGGACGTGCGCGTTCCCGTGTCCAATATCCTGCTCGGCGAAGGCCGTGGCTTCGAAATCGCCCAGGGACGGCTGGGCCCGGGCCGCATCCACCACTGCATGCGCCTGATCGGCCTGGCCGAACGCGCGCTGGAACTGATGTGCCGCCGCGCCCTGCAGCGCGTCGCCTTCCACAAACCGGTGGCCGAGCAGGGCGTGACGCGCGAGCGCATCGCCGAGGCCCGCATCATGATCGACCAGGCGCGCCTGCTGACGCTGAACGCGGCGTGGAAAATGGATACCGCCGGCAACAAGGCGGCGAAGCAGGAGATCGCCATGATCAAGGTGGCCGCGCCCACCATGGCGCTGCAGGTCATCGACTGGGCGATGCAGGTGCATGGCGGTGCCGGCGTTTCCGGTGACTTTCCGCTGGCGGCCGCCTATGCCCACGCCCGTACCCTGCGCTTTGCCGACGGCCCCGACGAAGTGCATCGCAACGCCATCGCCAAACAGGAGCTGGCGCGCATGGCGGCATTCTGAAAGTCGGCGCTGGCGACACGGCGAAGAAGCCCCGCGAGCCCCGCGCCGCGGGAAACACAAACGGCGACATGCGCATGATGCCGCGCCGGCAAGGTCAGCTACTCCGGCGGGTTTGCCTCCAGCGTCGATAGAGCCAGGCCACCGCGGCGGCGATGAGGATCAAGCCGATGCCGCGCGTGATTCCCGCAATGCGGCCGTCGAGCTGGAGGACGTGCCAGCGGCTGAAAATCTCGGTCCAGTCATGGTCGCCGTTGCCGACCAGAGGCAGTTCCTGCGCCCGCGCATCGGCCATGTAGCGCGCAACGTTGAACAGGTTTTCCCCGAGCCAGACGACCGCGCCGGCGACGCCCGCCGGATTTTCGGCACGATGAAAATGGACCGCGGCAGCGAGGGGGAAGGCGAGCTGGAACAGGGTGCCGCCGTAGACCGTCGCCCGCGCGCTGAATATGCTGACCAACGGATGCCCTGCCTCATGCAACGCCAGGTTGGCGCTGTCGAGTAGCGGCACCCAGCCTTCTTCGCCAAACCAATGGAAGGCGAGGCACACAACAGCAAACCCAATGACCGCCAAAAGCCGATCTGCCGTGACCACCGCCGTTTCAGGGTCGCCGCCGGCATTCCGGTCGAAATGATCGGGAGGGTTCATGATGAAGGGAGCTCAAGGTGTTCGCCCATCCTGCCTTGCATCGAATGGAATTTCAAGCTCGACCCGAGATCCGTCGGAGTTGTCGCGGATGCAAGAAAAAAGCCCGGCACTGCCGGGCTTTTTCATGCAGCGGAAAATCCGTATCAGATCATTTCCCAGATCGTGGTAATGCCCTGGCCGCCGCCGATGCACATGGTGGCCAGACAGTACTTGCTGCCGACGCGTCGGGCTTCATACAGGGCCTTGGTGATGATCACAGCACCGCTCGCCCCGATCGGGTGCCCGATGGCGATGGCGCCGCCATTCGGGTTGGTCTTCTTCGGGTCGAGGCCGAGCACCTTGGCCACGGAAAGCGACTGGGCAGCAAAGGCTTCATTCGACTCGATGACGCCGATGTCGTCGAGCTTGAGGCCGGCCTTGGCCAGCGCGATGCGCGTCGACGGAATCGGGCCTTCGCCCATGATCTCGTTGGGCACGCCGCCGATGCCGTAGGCGACCAGACGCGCCATCGCCTTGTGACCGCCGGCGGCGGCCTTGGCCGCATCGGCCAGCACCAGGAAGCCGGCGCCGTCGTTGATGCCGGAAGCATTGCCGGCGGTGACCGTGCCGGCCTTGTCGAATGCCGGCTTCATCTTTGCCAGCGATTCCATGGTGGTGCTGGCCTTGATGTGCTCGTCGGTATCGAACACGACATCGCCCTTGCGGGTCTTGAGGGTGATCGGCACGATCTGTTCCTTGAAGTAACCCGCGGCGACGGCAGCAGCGGCGCGACGCTGCGATTCGCAGGCGAACTCGTCCTGCTGCTCGCGCGTGAAGCCGTGCTTCCTGGCCAGATTCTCGGCGGTGATGCCCATGTGGCCGACGCCGAACGGGTCGGTCAGCGCGCAGACCATGGCGTCGAGCATCTTGGTGTCGCCCATGCGTGCGCCGGAGCGCATCGCCGGCGACAGATAGGCGCCGCGCGACATGACTTCAACGCCGCCGCCGATGGCGAAGTCGGCATCGCCGAGCAGGATGGCCTGAGCCGAACTGACGATGGCCTGCTGCGCCGAGCCGCACAGGCGATTCACGGCAAAGGCTACCGAGTCCATGGTCATGCCGCCCTGGATTGTCGCGTTGCGCGCGACATAGGCGTAACGGGCTTCGGTGGGAATCACGTTGCCGACGGTGGCGAAGGTGATGGCCTTGGGATCAACGCCGGAACGGGCGATAGCCTCCTTGATGACCAGACCGCCCAAGTCGGCCGGCTCCATGCCGGACAACGCACCGCCGAAGGTTCCGACGGCCGCACGAACTGCACTCAGTACTACGACTTCTCTCTTGTCAGCCATTCCAACACTCCTATTGTAAGAATCAACCGCCGACCCATCCGGAAACCCAGATCAAGGCCAGCACTGCCAAACCGAGCACGAGACTGCGCCAGACAAGACCTATCGTGCTCTGCATGAAATCAGGGTCGGCATCTTCGCCCAACCCCAGTTCGGGGCGATCACCGACGTCGCCCGTCTCAGGCATCAAATCGTGCACCGGCATGCCAAGGCGCACGCCGAGGGCACCGGCGCCACTGGTAAGCAGTATACCGGAGCCGGCTTCCGGCCACCTTACAGCCTGCGTGCGCCAACAATGCACCGCATCCTCAAAATCACCCACCACGGCAAACGACGCCGCCGTCACGCGGATTGGTACCCAGTCGATCAGCGCGAAAGCCTGATGCGCGAACTGGCCGAACTCGCCGAACTCGATTTCGCTGCGACGGCCCCAGAGGTCGTCGAAGGAATGCGCGAGGCGGTAGAACAAGGCACCGGCCGGGCCCAGCGCCACAAACCACAGCAACGGCGCAAAGACATGTCGATGCGATGAGAGCAGGCCCTGTTCGATGGCCAGGCGGGCTATCTCGCCGGAAGTCAGGCGGTCGCTGGCGCGACCGCGCCATTGCGCGAGCAATTGCCGGGCATGGCCGGTTTCGCCCTGACGCAGCGCCAGGTGAATATTAGTAAAGAAATGGCTGAACTGGCGAAACCCCATGGTCAGGTAGAGGATGCCGATGCCCAGCAGGAACGCCAGCAACGGCTGGAAGACCATCAGCAAGCCGTGCAGCAGCAATACCAGGGCTGCAGGCAGGGCTACCCCCAGCCCCCAGGCAACGGCACCGTGGCTGCGGCCGCCGTCGTTGAATTTTTCTTCGAGAACGCCAGCCAGGCGCGCCACCGGATCCAGCACCACGCGCTGTACCGGAAGCGCTCGTGCTTGTTCGATCAGCAGGACGATGACGATGGAAATCAGTGACACGGGACCACCCTCCCCCCGGCCCCCTGCCCAAGGCAGGGGGTGACGGTGGTTCGCCGTTGCGCGGCTCCGTGTGTTGGCTGCGCCCCCCTTGGGGCGGCCCGGCGGGGGGCGCTCATGTGCTCATGTCTCGGAATACAGGAAGCGGTGCAGCGTCACCAGCATGCCGGCCGTCGCGCCCCAGATGAAATAGCCCTGCCAGGGCATGGCCCAGTACTCGTGCCGGGCACCGCGCACTTCGATGCTCTGGCGCTGATGGTTGGCGCTGTCGAGGAGGAATTCGAGCGGGGGCTCGAAAACTTCCGCCACCTCGAAGTCGTCGAGTTTCAGGTTCAAGGGCGGCGTCACCAGGCCGACCACCGGCGTGATGACGAAGCCGGTGCCGGTGCGATATTCCGGCAGGCGGCCGAGAATCTCGACCTGGAATGCGGCAATGCCGACTTCCTCTGCCGCCTCGCGCAGGGCCGTGGCTTCGGGCGAGGCGTCACCCGCCTCACTGCGTCCGCCGGGAAAGCTGACCTGCCCGGCATGGTCGCGCAGATGCATGGTGCGCTGGGTCAGCAACATGGTGGGGCCGGTATCGCGCACGATCACCGGCACCAATACGGCGGCGGGTATCAAATCCACCCCGTCGATCAAGGAAGATTCGCTGACGGCAGACGCGACTCTACCTTCGCTGAATCGACGACGCATCAGGGAAAGCAGGCCTCCGCTAGAATTCGGGCCTGCGTTAACAAAAGACTCCGGCATGAAACCGATCGCGATATTCCGTCATAGCCCCGGTGAGGGTCCGGGCTATTTTGCCACATTCCTCGACCGGCATTCCCTGCCCTGGAGGCTGTTTCGGCTCGATGACGGCGTGTCGCCACCGCCGACTTCCGAGGGATTCTCAGGACTCTGCTTCATGGGCGGGCCGATGAGCGTCAATGACGATCTGCCGTGGATTCCGCAGTCGCTGCAACTGATCCGCGAGGCCGACGCCGCGGGGATTCCGGTCATCGGTCATTGCCTGGGCGGGCAAGTCATGGCCCGGGCTTTCGGCGGCACGGTGACGAAAAACCCCGTCAAGGAGATAGGCTGGGGCGACGTCGAAGCGACAGAGGCAGCCGCAGATTGGATGGGTGGCGTTCAACGCTTCGAGGCTTTCCACTGGCATGGCGAGACCTTCACCAACCCGCCCGGCGCCACCCGCATTCTGCAAAGCGCCCACTGCGCCAATCAGGCATTTGTCCGCGGCCCGCACTTGGGCTTGCAATGCCATGTCGAGATGACGGATTCAATGATCCGCTCATGGTGCCGGCAATGGGCCGCGGAAAACGTGCCCGCCTCGGCATCGGTGCAGACGCCGCAGCAGATGGAAGAAAACATCGATGCGCGCATCGCCGCGATGCGCAGCGTGGCGGATCGGCTTTACACGCGCTGGATCGACGGCTTGTCCAAGGACTGAAAAGTCGGCGCTAACGCCACGGCGCCGCGAGGCTTCAGTCCCTGAAATTGCCGTACTGCAGGGGAAAGTCGGTAATCGACTTCTTCACCAGAGCAATCGCTTCCTGCAGCAGGTCGCGCTTGGCGCCGGTGACGCGCACGGCGTCACCCTGGATGCTGGCCTGCACCTTGAGCTTGCTGTCCTTTATCAGCTTGACGATCTTCTTCGCCAGTTCCATCTCGATGCCGACCTTGATCTTGAGTTCCTGCTTGGACTTGTTGCCGCCGACCGATTGCACCGGCCCGTGATCGAGGCGCTTGGTGCTTTCGCGTTCCTTCTTTTCCATTTCCGGAAACAGGATGTCCTTGACCTGGCTGAGCTGAAATTCGGAATCACCATGGATCATGATGGTCTTGTCCTTCTCGTTCAGTTCGGCACGGGCCGAGGTGCCCTTGAAGTCATAGCGGTTGCCGATGTGACGTCCCGCCACGTCCACGGCGTTCTTCAGCGCCACCAGGTCGGCTTCGGAAGTGATGTCGAATGAAGGCATGTTGCTCTCTCCTGTGATCAGAGCACTTAGTCGAAATGGCAAACGTAGTGATAGGGCTCGCCGCTGACTTCGATGTCGAAGCTGGAGTTGCCCGGCACCTCGAAACGCTCGCCCGCGCCACTGCTTTTCCAGTCCCCGCCTTTGATCCGGTAGCGGCAGGCGCCGGCCACGGTTTCCATGATCTCCGGCACGCCGGTGTTGAAGGTCAGCGTGGCCGGCATGATCACACCGACACTCTTCTTCGTGCCGTCGGCGAACCGGACCGTATGGCTGACACACTTGCCGTCGAAGTAGACGTTGGCCTTCTTGACCACCGCGACGTTTTCAAACTCGTTTTTCACTGCTGACATATCAGATTCCCCACAGTTTCTGGATGATGATCTTGGCCACAAAACCGAGCATGCCAAACGAAAGCACGAAGAACAGGATGAAGGTGCCGAGTTTGCCCGCCTTGGATTTCCAGGCCAGCTCGCCGATGATGAACAGCATGTAGAGCATGAAAGCGCCGATGCCGAACGTCATGCCGAACTGGGCCAGCTCCTCCTCGGAAATGCCGAACATCGGCGCGCACCTGCCCGGTCAGTCCTTCTTCTTGCCGGCCTTGCTCTCGGCCCGGTTCGCTGCAATGCGCAGGCGCAGCGCATTGAGGCGAATGAAACCGTGGGCATCCTTCTGGTCGTAGGCGCCGGCGTCGTCCTCGAAGGTAGCGATGGTCGGATCGAACAGCGAATCGGTTTTCGAATCGCGGCTGACGACGATGACGTTGCCCTTGTACAGCTTGAGCCGGACCCAGCCATTGACGTTCTGCTGGGTGTGATCGATCAGCGCCTGCAGGGCGCGCCGTTCCGGACTCCACCAGTAGCCGTTGTAGATCAGGCTGGCGTAGCGCGGCATCAGGTCATCCTTGAGGTGGGCCTCTTCGCGGTCGAGGCAGACCGACTCGATGGCACGGTGCGCCTTGAGCAATATGCTGCCACCCGGGGTTTCGTAGCAGCCACGCGACTTCATGCCGACATAGCGGTTCTCGACCAGGTCCAGCCGCCCGATGCCGTGCTTGCCGCCGAGGGAGTTCAGCGTGGCCAGCAGGTCATGGGCTTTCATCTTCTTGCCGTTGATCGCGACAAGATCCCCCTTCCGGAATTCGAGATCGAGATACTCGGCCTTGTCCGGTGCCTTCTCGGGCGACACGGTCCAGCGCCACATGGATTCCTCGGCTTCGGCACCGGGATTTTCGAGATGGCGCCCTTCGTAGGAAATGTGCAGCAGGTTGGCGTCCATCGAATAGGGCGAGCCGCCCTTCTTGTGCTTCATCTCGACCGGGATGCCGTGCTTCTCGGCGTAGGCCATCAGCTTCTCGCGCGACAGCAGGTCCCACTCGCGCCACGGTGCAATGACCTTCACGTTCGGCATCAGCGCGTAGGCGCCGAGTTCGAAGCGGACCTGGTCGTTGCCCTTGCCAGTGGCGCCGTGCGAGATCGAGTTGGCGCCGGTTTTCCTGGCGATGTCGACCAGACGCTTGGCGATCAGCGGCCGCGCGATCGAGGTGCCGAGCAGGTATTCGCCCTCATACACGGTGTTGCAACGGAACATGGGGAAGACGAAATCGCGGACGAATTCCTCGCGCAAGTCGTCGATGAAAATGTTCTTCGGCTTGATGCCCATTTTCAGCGCCTTGGCACGCGCCGGCTCAAGTTCCTCGCCCTGCCCGAGGTCGGCGGTGAAGGTCACCACTTCACAGTTGTAGGTGTCCTGCAGCCACTTGAGGATCACCGAGGTGTCGAGACCGCCCGAATAGGCGAGGACGACTTTGTTGTTTTCCGCTTTCTTTGCCGCTTTCATCATTCTTCCCTTAGTCATTCACCCTGCCCAAAAGCAGGAACTCCATCAAAGCCTTCTGCACGTGCAGTCTGTTTTCCGCCTCATCCCAGACCACGCTTTGTGCGCCGTCGATCACTTCGGCCGCCACTTCCTCGCCGCGATGCGCCGGCAGGCAGTGCATGAAAACGGCATCGGATTTTGCGGCGAGCATCATTTCCGCATCGACCTGCCAGTCGGCGAAATCGCGCATGCGCTCCTCATTTTCGGCCTCGAAGCCCATCGAGGTCCACACATCGGTGGTGACGAGGTCGGCGCCGCGCGCCGCATCCATGGGATCCGCGAACTGTTCGAAGTGGTCCGTGCCGTGGAGGCCGGCCCGCTCCGCTTCGACCTCATAGCCAGGCGGCGTCGACACGTGTACCTTGAAACCGAAAATTTCCGCCGCCTGCAGCCATGTGTTGCATACATTGTTCGAATCGCCGATCCAGGCCACCGTGCGCCTCTGGATCGCGCCGCGATGCTCGATGAAGGTGAAGATGTCGGCGAGTATCTGGCAGGGGTGGTATTCGTTGGTCAAGCCGTTGATCACCGGCACCCGCGAGTGGCCGGCGAAACGCTCGATGATTTCCTGCTCGAAGGTGCGGATCATGACGATGTCGCTCATGCGCGAAATCACCTGCGCCGCGTCTTCCACCGGCTCGCCGCGCCCCAGCTGCGAGTCGCGCGTGTTGAGGTAGATCGCCGAGCCGCCGAGCTGGTGCATGCCGGCCTCGAAGGACAGCCGGGTGCGGGTGCTGGCCTTCTCGAAGATCATGACCAGGGTGCGATCCTGCAGCGGCCAGTAGCGCTGGTAGGCCTTGAAGCGCGCCTTGATGATGCGGGTGCGATCGAACAGGTAGTCGAGCTCCTCGCGGGAAAGATCCTTCATCTGCAGGAAATGCCGCGGCGATGCCATGATCAGGCCGCGAGGAACTCTTTGATCAGCGCCACGAGGGCGGCTACCAGTTCCGCCCCTTCGGCGTCGGTCATCACCAGCGCAGGCAGCAGACGCACCACCTTGTCGGCGGTGACGTTGATCAGCAGGCCGGTTTCCAGGCCGCGCTTGACCAGGTCGCCGCAGGGACGATCGAGCTCAATACCTATCATCAGACCGTCGCCGCGCACTTCGACCAGGCCGGCGACACCGGACAGGCCGCTCGTGAGGCCGGCACGAATCGTCTCGCCCAGCTTTTTGGCATGTGCCATGAGGCCGTCGGACTCGATCACGTCCAGCGTGGTCAGCGCTGCAACGCAGGCCAGCGGATTCCCGCCGAAGGTGGAGCCGTGATTTCCCGGCTTGAACACGCCGGCGGCGCGTCCGGCCGCGAGACAGGCGCCGATCGGTACGCCTGAACCGAGCCCCTTCGCCAGGGTCATGACATCAGGAAGGATGCCGGCGTGCTGGTGGGCGAACCAGGCCCCGGTGCGGCCGATGCCGCACTGGACCTCGTCGACCATGAACAGCCAGTTCTTCTGGTCACAGATCCGCCGCAGCGCACGCATGAAATCCGTGTGCGCCAGGTTGATGCCACCTTCGCCCTGGATGGGTTCGAACAGCACCGCCACGATGTTCGGATTGCGTGCGGCGAGTTGTTCGATTGCGGCGAGGTCATCAAACGGCACCCGCACAAAACCGGTCACCAGCGGCTCGAAGCCTGCCTGCACTTTACGGTTGCCGGTGGCCGAAAGCGTCGCCAGGGTACGGCCGTGGAAAGCCTGTTCCATGACGACGATCGCGGGTTGCTCGATCCCCTGCTGGTGACCGTACATGCGCGCCAGCTTGATCGCGGCTTCGTTGGCCTCGCAGCCGGAATTGCAGAAGAACACCTCCTGCATGGCGGACAGCGCCGCGAGACGATCAGAAGCGGCTTCCGCCTCGCTGATGCGGTACAGGTTCGACGCATGCATGATGCGGCCGACCTGCTCGCTCAGAGCCTTCACCAGCCGAGGATGATTGTGGCCCAACGTATTGACCGCTATTCCCGCCAAGGCATCGAGATAGGACTTGCCCTGCCCGTCGAACAGGCGGCAACCCTGTCCATGGGTAAAGGCGACCGGCAACCGCCCGTAGGTATTCATCAGATGCGGCATGAATGCACTCCGCGAAAAGCTCCACGCAAAAAACATACGGCGGCCGAAGAGCGACGCGGCCGCCGTGCTTGATAAAAACGCCTCTATACTAAGTGAAAAATTTGCCCCTGTACAGAGTACAACTGCGGAGGATAGGGCAGTGAGGATCGCGGTATTCAATCAGAAAGGCGGGGTCGGCAAAACCACCACCGCACTCAATCTGGCCGCTGCGCTGGCAAGGGATTCCGCGCCTACGCTGCTGGTCGACCTTGATCCGCAGGC
Organism: Sulfuritalea sp.; assembly: GCA_044344175.1. Lineage (GTDB taxonomy): Bacteria > Pseudomonadota > Gammaproteobacteria > Burkholderiales > Rhodocyclaceae > Sulfuritalea. Next base: position 29,424 of record JBIJDJ010000005.1, on the reverse strand, counting down.
GCACTTGTCCGCCATCCATGGCAAGGCACTGGGCGAGGCGCACAACAGTGTATTCGCCCTCTATCAGGACAACCGCCCGCTCGCAGAACTCGCCGTGGTCTGGGAAGGCGTCGGGCGCCTGATCCCGGCGCACTCGGAACTGATCAAGGTCGACTCCATATTCGGCAAGGGACCGGCCATCCTTAACCGGCTCAGCATCGGCTTGCAGGCGCTTGAAGCCACCGGCGGGGAAGATACCGCCATGATCGACTGCTGCCCGTTTCTGGGCGTGCTGTCCCTCAGTGCGATCTTCGCCTCGGACCGGATACTGATTCCCGTGTCATCGGACTATCTCTCATTGCGTGGCGCCTTGCAGATCGAACACACCCTGAAGGCCCTGGAGCCCGTACTCAAGAGGCGCATCGAACGCCGTTACCTGCTGACCCGGTTTGATCGCCGGCGCAAGATGAGCTTCGATATCCGGGAGCGGCTGCGCCAGCAGTTCGGCGCCGAACTGTGCGAGACGGTCATCTCGGAAAACGTGGCGATCGCCGAGGCACCCGCGCTGAGCCTCGACATCTTTGTCCATAGCCCCGCGAGCAGGGGCGCGCAGGACTATCTGGCGTTAATGGGGGAACTGCGCGCGGCGCGGTTCATCTGACGGCGCCGCATCCGGTCTGGTAGCCCGGACCCGGCTGACGCCGGATACACGCTCAGCGGACAATGAGGTTTGCTACTTCCTCGAAGCTGGCCACCGGCACGCGAACACTGCCGTGATGGCAAACACAATCGATGATCTGGCAGTTGTGGTAGACCTGCCGCAGCTTGCGCTGGGCGTCATGTTCATCGCAGCCGTGGATCATCAGGTTATCGACAACCACTCCCTGCCGGGTCCGGATCCGGAATGCGTATTTTATGAACTGATGGGATTGCATAAAACCCCTTTCACTTCAATGAAGTCGCCTGAGTATATGCAGTGACTTCGACAAACTCAAGCTATTTATCTAATTTAGCACATGATTTCAATATGCATTATGCCGATGGTGGTATTTTCGGCAGCGCAACAAAGCAATTTCGGCACCGGCAGGCGTTTCAGCGGAGGCTGGCCAGGGCGCACCAATGAAAAAAGGCTGCCCCCCGCGAGGGGACAGCCTTCTTGTCTGCAGCGCCTTGGCGCCAGCGGCGTTTAGAGCGCCTTGATCGCCGCCGAGAGACGGCTCTTCTGGCGCGCAGCGAGGTTCTTGTGCACGATGTTCTTGTCGGCGATCGAGTCGATGACGGGCTGCGACTCCTTGAAGACGGCCTGTGCAGCGCTCTTGTCGCCGGCATCAATGGCCTTGCGTACCTTCTTGATTGCAGTGCGTAATGTCGAACGCAGGCTCATGTTGTGCGCGCGTTGCTCGGTCGCTTGACGGGCGCGTTTGCGGGCTTGAACGGTATTGGCCATGTCGATATCCGGTAGATCTTGGGAAAGCGCGCGATTATAGGGGGGTCTTCCGCCCATTGCAAGCGGCTTCTACCGGCCACATCGCGGATACCATACCGGCATGAATCTGCTCCGAGCCCTGGTCACCGTCAGCGGGATGACCCTGCTATCCCGCATTCTGGGCTTTGTCCGCGACTTCGTGATTGCCAGAACCTTCGGCGCCGGCATGGTGACGGACGCATTCTTTGTCGCCTTCCGCCTGCCCAATCTACTGCGCCGCCTGTTTGCCGAGGGAGCCTTTTCCCAGGCCTTCGTCCCGATCCTCGCCGAATACCGCAATCGCCGCGGGGAAAGCGAAACCAAGAGCCTCGTCGATCGCGTCGCCAGCGTGCTGTTCCTCGCCCTGGTCGTCGTCAGTGCGCTCGGCATGGCCGCCGCACCGGTACTGATTGCCCTGACCGCACCAGGATTCAGCGCCGATGCCGACAAGTTCCAACTGACCGTCGAACTGACCCGGATCACCTTCCCCTACATCCTGTTCATGTCGCTCGTGGCGCTTGCGGCGGGCATCCTCAACACCTGGAGCCGCTTCGCCCTGCCAGCCTTCACGCCGGTGCTGTTGAACCTTTCGTTCATCGGCATGGCGCTGTTCGCCGCACCCTGGTTCGATCCGCCCGTCCTGGCGCTGGCCTGGGCGGTGCTTCTGGGCGGCGCGCTGCAACTGGCAATCCAACTGCCCGCCCTGGCGAAGATCGGCATGCTGCCGCGCTTTGATCCGGTCTGGCGCGACGCGGGTGTGCAGCGAGTCCTCAAACTCATGGCGCCGGCCGTGCTGGGCGTTTCCGTGGCGCAGATCAGCCTGCTGATCAACACCGTCTTCGCCTCCTTCCTCGAAAGCGGCAGCGTCTCCTGGCTCTATTACGCAGACCGGCTCATGGAATTTCCGGCCGGACTGCTCGGCGCCGCACTGGGCACCATTTTGTTGCCCAGCCTGGCCAAGACTCATTCCAACGGGCAGACAGACGACTTTTCGGCACTGCTCGACTGGGGCCTGCGCCTGACCCTGATGCTGACCCTGCCGGCATCGCTGGCGCTGGCAATGCTGGCACTTCCCTTGCTGACGACCCTGTTCCAGTACGGCGCGTTTGCCGCCAGCGACGTGCTGCGCACCCGGGAGGCGCTGGTAGCGTATTCGATAGGCCTGAGCGGCCTGATCCTGGTCAAGGTGCTGGCGCCGGGCTTCTATGCCAGGCAGGACATCCGCACGCCGGTGAAAATCGCCCTCGTCACGCTGGCACTGACGCAACTGATGAACTTCGCCTTCATCGGCTGGCTCAAGCATGCCGGGCTGGCCCTGTCGATCGGCCTCGCCTCCTGCTTCAACGCCGGCATGCTCTGGCGCGGCTTGCGCCGGCGCGGGGTCTACCAGCCGCAAGCCGGATGGGGAGTTTTCATGCTGAAACTTCTCGCCGCGCTCATCGTCCTCGGCAGTGTGCTCTGGTTCGCCAGCGCCGGCGATACGGCCTGGCTGGCAATGAGCGGTGGCCAGCGCGTACTGCAACTGTCGGCCGTCGTCCTCGCGGGAATCCTGAGCTACTTCGCGACGCTGTGGCTGCTTGGCTTCCGGCCGCGGGATTTCCGCCGCAAGGCGGCCTGAACAGACTCCGTTTCAGTAGGAATCGTACTCGCCGCGCGCGGCACCTTCGCGGCGCGGATCGACCGCGCCGACCCACTGATCGCCCACCCGCATGATGAGGTGCAGGCCGCTGGTCATGTCGACACGCTGCACGATATGGCCGCGCCGTTCTAGCTCCCGTACCAAATCTTCAGACACCCGGCCGCGCTCGATTTCCGTGGCCCCGTTGCGGTTGCCGGCGTGAGGCAGGGCAAGCGCTGCGGCTGGCTCACGTTTGCCGTCGAGCAGCGCGACCAGGGTACGTGCCACATAGTTGATGATCCGGCTGCCTCCGGGCGAACCCAGCACGGCCTGAAGTCGTCCGCCGGCACTGAAGACAAGCGTCGGCGCCATCGAAGACAGGGGCCGCTTGCCCGGCTGCAGGCGATTGGCGACAGGCTTGCCGTCGCGCTCGGCGACCAGTGAAAAATCGGTGAGCTGATTGTTGAGCAGATAACCGTCGACCTGGATGCGGCTACCGAATGCGCTTTCGATGGAACTCGTCAGGGCCACCGCATTGCCGGCCCGGTCGACAATCGAGAGATGCGTCGTCGCCGGCAGTTCCGGTGCATCGTCATCCGCCTGCGAGTGGCGTTCCGGAAGTTCTCCCGGCTCGGCAATCCCCATGCTGCGCAGGGGATCCACGAGGCGTGCCCGTCGATCCAGATATCGCGGGTCCAGCAGCTCACGCCGGGGCACTGCGATGAAGTCAGGGTCAGCCAGATAACGCGCCCGGTCGGCGTAGACGAGTCGCCCGGCCTCGGCGAAAAGATGAACCGCGTCTGCGGTATCGGGATCCGCCGGCAGCTTGCTGCGTTCCAGCAATCCCAGCAACTGCAGGACACCGATGCCTCCTGACGAAGGCGGCGGCATGCCGCAGATGCGCCATTGGCGATACGTCCCGCAGACCGCGTCGCGCTGGATTGGCCGGTAATCATGCAGGTCCGCCGCAGTCAATCCTCCCCCGCGCTGCGCCACCGCTGCCGCGATTCGATCGGCACCGCCACCGCCGTACAAGGCGCTGCCACCCGTCGTCGCCATGGCCCTCAGGGTGACGGCGAATTCCGGGTTGCGCAGGATTTCCCCGACCGGCCTGGCGTCGCCATTCTCCCTATAGTAGAGCGCACGTGCCGCCGGATCGAGCCGCAGCAATGAGTCGTCCCGCAGCAACTGATGCAGGCGTGGCGAGATGGCAAAGCCGTTTTCCGCGAGCCGGATGGCAGGACGCAGCAGGCGTTCCCATTTCAGCTTGCCGTGGCGCCGATGCGCCGCTTCCAACATTGCCACCAGCCCCGGCACACCGACCGCATTGCCGGTCGCCAGAATTTCGGAAAACGTCGCCGGCGTACCGTCGGGGCGTCGCGCAAAGTCGGCGCTGACGCTACGGGGAGCCGTCTCGCGGCCATCCCAGGCCGATACCCGGCGATGCGTCGCATCCCAGTGCAGCATGAATCCGCCGCCGCCGATGCCGGACGATTGCGGCTCGACCAGGTTCAACACCCATTGCGCGGCGATCGCCGCATCCAGCGCGTTGCCGCCGAGTTGAAGGATTTCCGCAGCGGCATCGGTAGCATGGGCGTTTGCCGTGACCACCATGAAACCGTTGCTGACTGACGCAGGGCGCGGTGCAAAGCCGCTGGCCTCCTCAGGTTGCGCGGACTGCGCCAAAACTTTGCCGGTGCCTGTCAGAGCGACCAGCACCAAGAAAAAACGGGCAGCCCGCAGGCTGCCCGTCAGTTCGATCATGAGGATCGGGATCACACTACCAGCGGCAGGATCATCAAGGCAACGATGTTGATGATCTTGATCAGCGGATTCACCGCCGGGCCCGCCGTATCCTTGTACGGATCGCCCACGGTGTCGCCGGTCACCGCCGCCTTGTGCGCCTCGGAACCCTTGCCGCCATAGTGGCCGTCTTCGATGTACTTCTTGGCGTTGTCCCAGCAACCACCACCGGTGGTCATCGAGATGGCGACGAAAATGCCGGTCACGATGGTGCCCATGAGCACACCGCCCAGCGCCCGCACACCAGCCCCGGGGCCCATCAGCGCATTCATGCCGAAGGCCACGACAACCGGGACCAGTACCGGCAACAGCGACGGGATCATCATTTCCTTGATCGCTGCCTTGGTCAGCATGTCGACACAGGTGCCGTACTCGGGCTTGGCCGTGCCTTCCATGATGCCCTTGATCTCCTTGAACTGGCGGCGCACCTCGACAACGATGGCGCCGGCGGCGCGACCGACCGCTTCCATGCCCATGGCGGCAAACAGGTAAGGCACCATGCCGCCGATGAACAGACCGATGATGACCGCCGGGTCGGACAGGTCGAATGCAAACTTGACACCCGGCTTGAGTGCTTCCAGTCCATGCGTGAAGTCGGCGAACAGCACCAGCGCGGCAAGACCCGCGGAACCAATGGCGTAGCCCTTGGTGACGGCCTTGGTGGTGTTGCCTACCGCGTCGAGCGGATCGGTAATGGCGCGCACGGAAGCGGGCAACTCCGACATTTCGGCAATACCGCCTGCGTTGTCGGTGATCGGGCCGTAGGCATCAAGCGCGACCACGATGCCTGCCATCGACAGCATGGAAGTCGCCGCGATAGCAATGCCGTACAAACCACCCATGGTGTAGGAGGCCCAGATGGCGGCACAAACGGAAAGCACAGGCCATGCAGTGGACTTCATCGACACGCCGAGGCCGGCGATGATGTTCGTGCCATGACCGGTAGTAGAGGCCTGCGCCACATGCTGCACCGGCTTGAACTCGGTACCGGTGTAGTACTCGGTGATGTACACCATCAGTCCGGTCAGTATCAGGCCGACCACCGTCGCACCATAGAGACGCATCTGCGAACCGCCGCTGATGTTCAGTACGCTGTCCAGCAGGTGATCGTCGATCAGCCAGGTCGTCATCGGGTAGAAGGCGGCCAGCGCCAGAGCGCCGGCGACCATCAGGCCGCGGTAAAGGGCGTTCATGATCTTGCCGCCGTCACGCGCCTTGACAAACATCACGCCGATGATCGAGGCAATGATCGAGAAGCCGCCCAGAGCCAGCGGATAGATAACCGCCTGTTCGGCGAAGGCAGGATTCACCTTCAACAGCAGCGCGCCCAGCAGCATGGTCGCTACCGTGGTTACCGCGTAGGTTTCGAACAAGTCGGCCGCCATGCCGGCGCAGTCGCCGACGTTGTCGCCGACGTTGTCGGCGATTACGGCCGGGTTGCGCGGGTCATCCTCGGGAATGCCGGCTTCCACCTTGCCGACCAGGTCAGCGCCAACGTCAGCGCCCTTGGTGAAGATGCCGCCGCCAAGACGGGCGAAGATCGAAATAAGGGAAGAACCGAAACCCAGACCGACCAGCGGATGGATGATGTCTTCCATCCTGGCGCCGGTACCGAGCATCATTTTCAGCACGGCATAATAACCGGCAACGCCCAGCAGGCCGAGGCCAACCACCAGCATGCCGGTGATGGCGCCGCCCTTGAAGGCAACATTGAGCGCCTCGTTCAGGCCGACGGTTGCCGCCTGGGCCGTGCGCACGTTGGCACGCACCGAAACGTTCATGCCGATGTAACCGGCAGCGCCCGACAGTACGGCACCAATCACAAAGCCAACGGCGGTGGTCGTGCCCAAGAATATCCAGATAGCTACGGCGAGCACCACGCCGACAATGCCGATCGTGGTGTATTGACGATTCAGATAGGCTTGAGCGCCTTCCTGAATTGCCGCGGAAATCTCTTTCATGCGGTCATTGCCCGCCGGTTGCGCCAGAATCCACTGGCTCATGATCCAGCCGTAAGCAATTGCCGCCACCGCGCAGACCAGTGCAAACATCAGTCCTGCTGACATAAAACCCCCCTGATAATTGATGAACTAAACAGGGAATTTTATCACGCCATCCAAATTACACAGCCGCAGGCGCGACAACTTTTATTTCTTCAGGCTTAACCGATTCTTCACCACTGGCGGGGTTTTGGGGTGCAGCCTTGCATACCAAGCTGTCTTGTCCATGTTTTTCAGTATGCGCAAATCTCGACTGTCAATATTAAAATCTGTTGTTGGTCAAATCCGGTTGATGGATGCCGGCTATCCACGATGACGAATATAGTAGACTTCGAAGTAAAGTTTTCTTGCCGCTTGGCTCAATACTGAAGACGGATTTACTCACATGCCCGATCATCATTCCAGTCTGATCAACCGAGAGGAACGCCGGATCATGCCACGCGGAAAAGTACTAGTCGCTCAGGGCGGAGGACCGACCGCCGTCATAAACCAGTCGATGGCAGGCGTCGTTCTCGAAGCCCGCAAGTTTCGCAATGTCGAACTGGTCTATGGCGCCTATCACGGGGTATCGGGCATCGTTAACGAAGAGTTCCTCGACCTTACCCAGGAAACCAGCCATAACATCGAAATGGTGGCCAACACGCCGTCCTCGGCGCTCGGCTCAACGCGCGACAAACCCGACCTGAAGTATTGCCACGAGATATTCGAAGTTCTCAAGGCGCACGGCATCGGCTACTTCTTCTACATCGGCGGCAATGATTCTTCCGATACGGTGCGGATTGTCAGCGAGGAAGCGCGACGTGCCAGCTATCCGTTGCGCTGCATCCACATTCCCAAGACCATCGACAACGATCTGGTCGGCAACGATCACACGCCGGGATTCCCGTCGGCGGCCCGTTTTGTCGCCCAGGCCTTCATGGGAGCGAATCTGGACAACGCCGCCCTGCCCGGCGTTTATCTGGCCGTGGTGATGGGTCGCCACGCCGGGTTTCTGACCGCGGCGTCGGCGCTTGGCAAGAAATTCCCGGATGACGGCCCGCACCTGATCTACTTGCCGGAACGTGTCTTCGAAGTTGATAAATTTCTCAGCGACGTCAAGCGCACCCATGCCAAATATGGCCGGTGCGTAATCGCCGCCTCGGAAGGCATCCATGACAAGCAGGGCACACCGATCATTTCCCAGCTGACCAGCCATGTCGAGCGGGATGCCCATGGCAACATCCAGCTTTCGGGTACCGGCGCGCTGGCCGACCTGCTCTGTGACGAGATCAAGAGCAAGCTCGGCATCAAGCGGGTACGCGGCGACACCTTCGGCTATCTGCAGCGCTCATTCATGGGCTGCGTTTCGGATGTCGACCAGCGCGAAGCGCGCGAGGTGGGCGAGAAAGCCGTGCAGTACGCCATGTGGGGCGATCGCGACGGATCGGTCGCAATCAAGCGCACCGGCTTTTATTCCGTCGATTACCAGTTGGTCCCGCTGGACAGCGTGGCAGGAAAAACGCGCGTCATGGAAGACGAGTTCATCGCCGCCAACGGCACGGACGTCACCGACGCTTTCAGGCTGTATCTGCGTCCATTACTGGGTTCCGGCATGCCGGACGCCTATCGCTTGCGACTCAACAAGGTCGATAAAATCCTGAAATCCGGGAAGTAGCCCGCCGGTCAAAACCATGCGATTCCCGGGCCCGACGGCTCGGGATCAATCACCGAAACTGATTCCCAGGTCCCTGCCGGTCTGAAGGGTGTCGCAATCCAGGGGAACGCCCTTCATGCGACCGGCCACTTCCGAGAGGGCGACGTAATTCACGTTGGGAAACGCGAGAGCTACCATGACGCCGGATCGCCCCTCTTCAAGGCCTCTGACCGCGGCGGTGCCAAAGCGCATGGCGGCCAATCGATCGAATGACGTGGGGCTGCCCCCGCGCAACAAATGGCCTAACACAACCACCCGGACATCCTTGCCGGTCCGTTCCTCAAGTACCTTTGCGATGCGTTCGCCAACGCCACCGAGGCGCTCGGCATGGCCGATCTCGGCGGGCGCCAGAATCTCCCGGTGACCATGGATAGGCTCGGCGCCCTCGGCGACCAGAACCAGGGAATACATTCGGCCCTCGCTATCCCTGGCGCGGATCTTGGCGGCCACCTTGTCTACATCAAAGGGAATCTCGGGGATCAGGATGGCGTGAGCGCTACCCGCGATGCCGGCATGCAGTGCGATCCAGCCTGCATAGCGCCCCATGACCTCGACCACCATCACCCGCTGGTGGCTTTCGGCGGTGCTGTGCAGACGATCCAGGCACTCCGTGGCAAAGCCCACGGCCGTATCGAAACCAAAAGTAGTGAAGGTCTTGTCCAGGTCGTTGTCGATCGTCTTGGGCACGCCCACCACCCGCAGTCCCTTCTCGTGCAAGGCGTTGGCGATGGTCAGCGAACCGTCGCCACCGATGGAAACCAGGGCATCGATTTCCTTTCTGGCGAAGAACTCCAGAATGTCCCCCGAAAGATCCATGTCCTTGGTTGTACCGTCGGGCATTTTCATGGGGAAATGCAGGGGGTTTCCCTTGTTGGTGGTACCCAGGATGGTGCCGCCCAGATGGCCGATGCCGCGCACCTTTTCCCGCGTGAGACGGAACACGCCGCCGTCGGGATAGCGTTCTGGGAAAAGTATGCCGTTGAAACCTTCGTGAATGCCGTAGCACTCCCAACCCCGATTGGCGGCGGCGATCGCCACCGCCCGTATGACAGCGTTGAGACCCGGGGCGTCACCGCCACCGGTACAGACCGCTATGCGTCGGATGTGACTGGACATGTCGTCTCCTTATCCGGCCCCAGGGCCTGTCGCCTGGTCAACTCAGTGCGGCAAACACGGCGCTCTTGATCGCATCGAGCGAACCGACCCCGGAAACCTTGCGATGCCGTGGCGCACCTTTGGCGCCCGTGTCGGACCACTTCGAGTAATACTCGATAAGCGGTTGTGTCTGGCTGTGATACACCGAAAGGCGCTTCCTGACCGTCTCTTCCTGGTCGTCGTCGCGCTGAATCAGCACTTCGCCGGTGACGTCGTCCTTGCCTTCGATCTTCGGCGGATTGAACACGAGGTGATAGGTGCGTCCCGAGCCCGGATGAACGCGACGACCGCTCATGCGCCGGATGATTTCTTCATCACTGACGTCGATCTCGAGCACGTAATCGAGTTCAATGCCCTGCGCACGCAAGGCTTCGGCCTGCGGCAGCGTGCGCGGAAATCCGTCGAACAGGAAACCCTTGGCGCAATCGGGCTGTTTCAGGCGCTCTGCGATAAGGCCGAGGATGATGTCGTCCAGCACAAGACCGCCCGCGTCCATGACTTTTTTTGCAGCCTGACCCATCGGCGTACCGGCCTTGACGGCCGTGCGCAACATGTCACCCGTTGAAATCTGCGGAATCCCGAATTTCTCGGTAATGAATGCCGCTTGCGTGCCTTTGCCTGCACCCGGCCCACCCAACAGAATCAGCTTCATTTCCACCCCTTAAAAGAAAGTCCATCTGGCTTATTCGCAATAACTTTTTAAAACAAAACCTACTCTGAAACCTTTCCAACGTCAAACAATCGGCGCACGCGTTCCAGGTCTTCCGGCGTATCGACTCCGGGGGCCGGCGCGTGATCGACGCTAACGACCTGAATCGGATAGCCATGCCACAGCGCGCGCAACTGCTCCAGCGACTCGCAGCGTTCCAGAGGCGAGACCGCAAGCTGACCGAAGCGACGCAGAAAACTGACGCGATAGGCATACAGGCCAATATGGCGCTGTGCCGGGAGATCAGCCGGAAGCACATCGCGCCTACCCGCAAACCGGTCCCGATCCCATGGAATGGGGGCACGACTGAAGTAAAGAGCGCGGCCACGCGAGTCGCACACCACCTTGACCACGTTGGTGTTGAAGAAATCGTCGGCCGTCGTCAGAGGATATGCCGCAGTCGCCATCGCTGCATCGGGATCGCCACGCAAGGCGCCGGCCACAGCCTCTATAAGGGATGGTTCAAGCAGCGGTTCATCGCCCTGCACATTGACCACGATGTCGGCATCGTCCCACTGCAAGCGGTCGGCCACCTCGGCGATACGATCGGTACCGCTGGCGTGATCCTCACGCGTCATCACCGCCTCAAAGCCATGCTGCCGAACCGCGGCGATGATCCGCTCGTCATCGGCGGCCACCCAGACGCCATCGCTCCGCGCGCTCCGCGCTACCGCCGCCACGCGCACGACCATGGGCTGCCCGGCGATATCGGCCAAGGGCTTCCCCGGCAACCGCGTCGAGGCATAGCGTGCCGGAATGACGATGCGAACAGCCATCAGACGTCTTCTGTCCCCAGTTGCCGCGCCTCATCCTCGAGCATCACCGGAATATCGTCCTTGACCGGGTAAGCCAGCTTGCATCCCTTGCACACCAGCTCGGCGGCGGCCTTCCGATTCTCCAGTGGTCCCTTGCAGACGGGGCAAACAAGTATTTCAAGCAAGCGGGCGTCCATTGAGTTTCTCCAGAACAAATGCGGCAAGGTCGGGCTTGACTTCGGCCGTCACGGGTAAGACCCAGACCGGCAGAGGCAAACAAAGTCGGGCCAATTTTACGGCATCCTTTTCCGTCGTCAGAATGGCGTCGCCTGCAAAAACCAGATCCTCCTCGCAAAAGTCGTGATGGTCAGCGAAGGGGTGCTCGGAAAACGCCAGTCCCATACTGTTCAGGCAATCGAAAAAACGCTGTGGCGTACCGATGCCGGCCACGGCGTGCAATCTCGCGCCAGCCAGGTCAGCGGCGGTGCATGTTGTCAAAGGCTCGTCGAGGCGGTGAAAACGCCGGCCCAGAAGGCGCATCGAAAATTCCGCCCCTGCAAAAGTCGGCGCCGGCGACACGGCGGTCCCGTTGAGAACCAGCGCATCCACCTGCGCCAGGCGCGAGACAGGCTCGCGCAGGGGCCCCGCAGGCAAGGCCCAACCGTTCATAACGCCACGCTCGTCGAATAGCGCAATCTCGACATCCCGCGCCAGCCGATAGTGCTGCAGGCCGTCATCGGCGATGATCAGATCGCATTCCGGATAGCTTGTGAGCAGGTGCCGCGCCGCCGCCACCCTGTCGCGGCCGACAAATACCGGGCAGGCGCCGCGCCGGGCGAGCAGCAAAGGTTCATCGCCCACCACCCGGGGATCGCTACCGGCGGTGACCTCGAGGATAGGTCCGCCGGCACCGCGGTAGCCTCGACTGACAATGCCCGGATGTCGCCCAAGAACTCGCAGCGCCTGCGCCAGGTGGATCACCAGCGGCGTCTTGCCTGTGCCTCCGACCGTAATGTTGCCGACAACCAGGACCGGCACCGGCACCCGCTCACGGCGCAATATCCCTGTCCGGTACAAGGCCCGCCGCAACGCGACGAGCACTCTGAAAATCAGCGAAAACGGGAACAGCAAACAGGCTGGCGGGCCACGCCGCCGCCAGACGGCGGCGACTCCGCCAGGCTCAGCGTTGCGCCTGCTGGGTGGCAAAGGATATGTGCGACAGCCCGGCCTGCTGGGCCGCCTGCATGACATCGATCACGCTCTGGTGCGCAGCCTTGGCGTCGGCGTTGATGATGACGATCGGTTCCTTGCCGCTGCCGGTAAAACGCCGCATTGCGTCGGCGATTGACTGGATGTCGCGGCCACCGATTGCCGCCTTGTTCACCATGATTTCGCCGGCCGCAGTAACCACTACATTGATTTCGTTGGGCTGCTCCTTGTTCTGCGGCGCCTCGGCGGTGGGCAGATTGATTTCCAGCCCGGAAAACTTGGAATACGTGGTGGTGATCATGAGGAAAATCAGGATCACCAAGAGTACGTCAATCATCGGGATCAGATTGATCTCGAGTTCTTCGCGCTGCCGTCCTCGCTGGAAGTTCATCGCGTCTGCCCTTACCTGCGTTCGCCGTGCAGGACTTCGACCAGTTTCACCGCTTCCTGCTCCATCTCCACCAGAAAGCCGTCGACCTGCGCCCTGAAGTGCCGGTAGAAAATCATGGCCGGAATGGCAATGATCAAGCCGAAGCCGGTGTTGTAAAGCGCCACCGAAATGCCATGCGCCAAAGCCTGCGGATTGTTGCCGGCGGCAGTCGAGGAGCCGAAGATTTCTATCATGCCCACCACAGTGCCAAACAGACCCATCAACGGCGCAATCGTGGCGATGGTACCCAATGTCGTAAGGAATCGTTCCAGGTCATGGGCCACCCCGCGCCCGGCTTCTTCGATCGACTCCTTCATGATCTCTCGTGAACTCTTGGCATTGCGCATGCCCGCAGCCAGTACCCGTCCCAGCGGCGAATGTACCTCCAGGCGCGCCAGTTGAGCATCGGAGATTCCGCTCTGGCGGTAATCGGCAACCGCGCTTTGCAGCAAACCGGGGGGGACGATCTTGGTGCGACGCAGTGCCGCGGCGCGTTCGATGATGAGCGCGACGGCGATGACAGAAGCTAACAGTAGCGGCCAGATGGGCCAGCCGGCGGCCTGAATGATGGAAAACACGTGGACAACTCCGGTAAGCACGAAAGCGCGAACTTTAGCCCGAGTGGGAGGATTCAGCAATACAAAAGGACGTCTTCCTGAATTCCAAAAAGAAGCGAAAACAAATTTCCCCGGCGCCAGTGGTCCTCAGGGCCTGTAAGGCAATCTCTCGTCACCGGAGGAACAGGAATCTAGCCGGGCACTTTTATCCACAGATTCTGTGGATAAAATTGTGGGTGATCTTGTGACAAGCAAGCTGAACCGGCCGTCCTCACGGGCTTTCCATTTTTTGAGCAATTTTTAGACAAAAAAACTTACAATTAATCAAAGCGCTACGCCAGCGCTCTGCAAGCGTCCGCCTTTCCCTGCCTTGTCGGCGGGGCCGGCCCGAAATGTGGATGCTGTAGAATTTTCTTTCTTGCTCATCCTTGCCAGAACGCATTCAGTCCATGCTCGATCCCGCCACCGTCGTCAGCATCAGCGAACTCAACCGACGCGCACGCGCGAGCCTGGAGAAGGAGTTTCCGCTGCTCTGGGTGGCTGGCGAAATTTCCAACCTGACCCGGGCCACCTCCGGCCACGTTTACTTCTCGCTGAAGGACGAAGCGGCCCAGGCACGCTGCGTAATGTTCCGCTCGCGCGCGGTATCGATTCCCTGGCGACTGGAAAACGGGCAGCAGGTCGAGGCGCGTGCCCTGGTCTCGCTCTACGAGCCGCGCGGTGACTTTCAGCTCAACATCGAGACCCTGCGGCGTGCCGGATTGGGGCGTCTGTTCGAGGCCTTCGCCAGATTGAAGGCGCGCCTTGAGGCCGAAGGCTTGTTTGCTGCGGAGCGCAAGCGCCCGCTACCGAGGTTCCCACGCCGCATCGGGATCATCAGCTCACCACGCGCCGCCGCCCTGCGCGACGTATTGGTCACGCTGAAGCGCCGCGCACCACATCTCACGGCGATCCTTTACCCTGCGCTGGTGCAGGGCGACAGCGCCGCCAATGATATTGCCAGGGCGATCACCATGGCTGGCCAGCGCGGCGAGTGCAGCCTGCTTCTGGTCGTACGCGGTGGCGGCAGCATTGAAGACCTTTGGGCGTTCAACGAAGAAGTCGTTGTCCGGGCGATTGCCGCCAGTACGCTGCCGGTCATCAGTGGCGTCGGTCACGAGACCGATACCACCATCACCGACTATGTCTCTGACTTGCGTGCCGCAACGCCGACCGCGGCTGCCGAGTTGGCCACAGAAGGGTGGTACGCAGCAGCTGGCGAAATTGCCGATCTTGAAGCAGCACTGAGCCGGGCCGCGCAATATCGTCTCGCCCGCGAGCAACAGTGGCTGGATCACCTCTCGCTACGCCTTGTTCACCCTGCGACGCGCCTGGCGCAGGCACGCGACCGGCTTGCACTGCTCGGATCGCAACTGGATGCGTCTCTGACCCACGGCCTGCGCCGCCATCGAGACCGCCTGAGTCGCGCGGCCCTCAGTCTGGGCCGGACAGTTCCCCGTACCGAAAGACGCCGCGGAAACATCGGACTGCTGGCGCAGCGCCTGGATACGGCCATTCGCGAACAGCATCGGAAGCGGCTGAACACATTGGACAATATTGCGGCGGCACTGTCTCATCTGAATCCCGAGGCAACCCTGGCCAGAGGTTTCTCCATTGTTCGTGATGCCAGCGGCAAGCTGGTAACGGACGCTTCCAGCGTACATCCAGGCCAGACAGTAAGCCTCTATCTGGCGCGCGGCAGCGCAGAAGCCGGCATCCTCACGAGTACCCCGAACCACCGTCCAATTGCCACCTGATATATTCTTGACTATAATAGTCAACTTATTGACTTTCATACCCACTGCAACAGGAGAACCACAATGGAACATACCCTGCCCCCCCTGCCGTATGCGATGGATGCGCTGGCTCCGCACATTTCCAAAGAAACCTTCGAATACCACTACGGCAAGCACCATCAGGCCTATGCGACAAATCTCAACAACCTGATCAAGGGCACCGAGTACGAAAGTCTGGACCTTGAAGCCATCATCAAAAAAGCCCCGGCCGGCGGCATTTTCAACAACTCGGCTCAGGTCTGGAATCACAGCTTCTTCTGGAACAGCATGAAAGTCGGCGGTGGCGGCACGCCGACCGGCGCCCTGGGGGATGCGATCAACAGGAAATGGGGCAGCTTCGACGAGTTCAAGAAAGCCTTCCAGACCTCCGCCGTCGGCAATTTCGGCTCGGGTTGGACCTGGCTGGTGAAAAAGCCGGACGGCTCGGTGGATATCGTCAACACCTCCGGCGCGGGCACTCCGCTGAACACCGACAACAAGGCCTTGCTGACCGTTGACGTCTGGGAACACGCCTATTACATCGACTACCGGAATGCCCGGCCCAAGTTTGTCGAAACCTTCCTGGCTTCCCTGGCGAACTGGGATTTCGCGGCAAGAAATTTCGGCTGAGCACGGTAGTAGCGCGACTGAGTCGAAGTCAGCGAGGGGCGCCGCGAGGCGCCCTTTGTCATTGGATCAGCGGAGAGTCAGCATGGAATCCAGAATCACGGAACTCGAAATCAAGCTGGGTCTCAGCGAAGATCATCTTGAAGAGCTCAATCGCACGGTGTTTCGCCAGCAGCAGCAAATCGATCTGCTCCAGGCACAAATACGCGGGTTGTACCAATTGCTGCAACCGGAGGCGCCCGGCGACCCGCGAAACCCGCGCGACGAAATCCCGCCGCACTATTGAAGAGGGCGTTTTAGCGTCCTGCGGGGGCTTTGTCGATTCCGGTGATCAAAAATCCCGCCCCCAGACCGCGACTCCTGAACCAGCCCATGTTCATTTCCAGGGCGTAGCGCGCGGGCTTGGCGGCGCAATGGTTGTCCTCGGTTTTGGGCTGCATCTCCTCGACATTGAGGATTCGGCCTTTTTCGTCAAGGAAGGCCACCGACAGCGGCAACAGCGTATTGCGCATCCACATGCAGTGTTTCGCACTGTCTGCGAACACGAACAACATGCCGCGATGGGACGGCATTGAGGTGCGCAACATCATTCCGGTCTGGCGGCTCTCGGCGGTCGCCGCGACCTCCGCTTCGATCCGGTGCATGCCCGCAGACAATTCATGAAGGGGCAATTGCGGCTGCTGCGCCCATCCCGGCACGGCAATGATCAGGGAAATCGCCAGCAGCACAGTACGCAACAACATCACAAAGCTCCGTCGGCAGGGACACGGCCGGGGAAGCCGTGTGATACTGGAATTAGGTATTGAAGCTTGACGCTTATCCGGGTAACGGAAATTTAATCCGCTAATGAATCAATTACTTAATAGGCACTTTTGAAGCTATAGGCAAAAAAAATGGCAGGTTTCCCTGCCATTTTTGTCCCGGACTGCGGGAATTACTTCTTGGCGGCCGGGGCATCAGCCTTCGGAGCATCAGCCTTCGGAGCATCGGCCTTCTTGGCATCGGCCTTCGGCGCGTCAGCCTTCTTCTCGGCCTTAGGGGCATCAGCCTTCGGCGCGTCAGCCTTCTTGGCCGTCTTGGCCTTCTTTTCAGCCTTAGCCGGAGCTGCGTCAGCCTTCTTCTCGGCCTTCGGAGCATCAGCCTTCGGCGCGTCAGCCTTGGCAGCCGGAGCAGCAGCGGCCGGAGCGGCGGCGGCAGGTGCGGCAGCGGGCTTGGCAGCATCAGCGGCGAAAACGGAGGTGGCGATCAGGCCGGCAAACAGGGTAACGAGAAGCTTGCTCATAGTGTATCCTTTAATTTAAGTTTAGGTAGGGTGCTGTTAACACCACGGTTTTTCGAGGCGTTATGGACATTAACGCGCTGCTTTGCATCTGGTTGACCTGACAATTCAACTTCACGCCACTGCCCTGGCGCCAACCCTTCCAGGGTCCAGTCGCCCACCGCCCAGCGAATCAGCCGCAAGGTAGGGAATCCGGCCCGCGCCGTCATGCGCTTGACTTGACGATTCTTGCCTTCCCGCAGAACGATTTCCAGCCAGCTAGTCGGGATTGCCGCGCGATGCCGGATCGGTGGATTCCGTTGCCAAAGCCCCTGAGGCTCGGCAATACGGCGCACCTGACACGGCCGCGTGAGGAAATCGCCAAGATCGACCCCTGCGGCGAGTTGTTGCAGAGCTGTAACGGTGGGCAGTCCCTCAACCTGAACCCGGTAGACCTTCGCAAGCTTGTGACGAGGATCGGCAATCCGTGCCTGCACGGCTCCATCATCAGTCAATACGACCAAACCTTCGGAATCGGCGTCGAGCCGGCCGGCGGCATAGACCTTGGGGATTGGAATATAGTCCGCCAGCGTCGGGCGCCCCGCCGAATCCGTAAACTGGGTCAGCACGCCATAGGGCTTGTTGAACAGTATCAGGCGACTCAAACCGTTTGGCCGCCACCAAGACCATTGCAGAATCGCAGCGAGTCTGGATAGGGAAAGAAGTCCTGCATCAAGCCCTTGCGTATCTGTTCCTGCGTGTTCTGCCAGAACTCGGCATTGAATAAATCGGCATGGTAGCGCATGAAAGCATCCCGAATCTTGTCCGAAACCAGCAGAAAAGTTTCGAATTCCTCCGGGAACACGTCCATCCTTGAAACCGAGTACCAAGCTTCACCCGACATCTCGGCTTCGAAGTTCGGCGGTGGCGGTATGCGCCGGAACTTGCAGTCGGTCATGTATTCAATTTCGTCATAGTCGTAAAACACCACCCGACCGTAACGGGTGACGCCGAAGTTCTTCCAGAGCAGGTCGCCGGGGAAAATATTGGCGATCGCCAGTTCGCGAATTGCGTTGCCGTATTCACGCACGACCTCCGCCACCTGGTCATCGCGCCCGGCTTTCTCGGCCCTCTCGAGGTAGAGGTTAAGCGGTTCCATGCGTCGCTCGATGTAAAGATGCTTGATGATCAGGTCGTCGCCATCCTCTTCCATCAACGACGGCACCTCCTTGTGCAGTTCATCAATCAGTTCCTGCGAAAAGCGCTTGCGCGGCAAGGCAACCTTGGAGAACTCCAGTGTATCGGCCATGCGGCCGACGCGATCCACCTGCTTCACCAACTGGTACTTGCGCCGCACGGTGTCATGATCTACCTCCTTCGAACTGCCGAACACATCCTTGATGACCTTGAACACATAGGGATAGGACGGCAAGGTGAAAACCAGCATGACCAGCCCGCGGATGCCCGGTGCAACGGTGAACTGGTCGGCGGAATGGTGCAGATGAAATATCAGGTCGCGGAAAAACATGGTCTTGCCCTGCTTGCCCAGTCCAAGCATGGTGTACAACTCGGAGCGCGGCTTGTTGGGCATGATCGAGCGCAGGAACTGGACATAGCCGGAGGGCACTTCCATGTTGACCATGAAGTAGGCTCGCGACAGGGAGAAAAGAACACCGATGCGCCAGGCGTCGAGAATGATGGTGTCGAGATAAAGCTTGCCATCCGGCGAGTGAAGCACCGGAATCGCGAACGGATACTCGAAAGCACCGTTGACGGCCTTGCCGATCACGTAGGCGCCCTTGTTGCGATAGAAGGCCGAGTTGAGCACCTGTATCTGCAGGTTGGCCTCGCGCGTCGGGATAGTGCCGAGATGGGACCCGATGCTGCGCAAGATGAAATCGACATCGCGATCCAGATCGTCGAACTCCGGCGTCCATTCAAAATCCAGAAACACCTGGCGAATCGAAGCGCGGAAGCCGGCCTGGTTGGGGTAGTAACAACGGTAGGTTGGCGGATCGGACTCGATGTACTCGGTGGAAACTGCCGGCCGCACAAAAATGAAATCGTTGTGGAAATAGGTGCGATGCAGAATCTGGCAGAACACCGAATTGAAGAAAGTTTCCGCCAGTTCGGGCTGCTTGTGGTTGGTCAGCAAGCCGATGAATTGAAGTTTGGCCTGTTGCCAGACGGCGTCACTCAAATCGTCGGCATGAAACTCGCAATGCAGCCTCTCGGTAGTTTCCCTGACGCGATCATCGTAGAACTGGATACGATCGCGCACCGCCTGCTGGCCCTCCTGCCAGCGTGCCTGCTCAAAGCGCTGCTTGGCAAGCGCGGAACTCTCATGAAAGAGACGGTAATGATTGTTGAAGCCGTCCACCAGAACGTTGGCGATAGATTCGGCGATCAGGTCATCAGAGGCGCCGGCAGGCATGGTGGAAATCCCTTTGAACTAAAGCTTTGCAATTCTAACAGCGGACCCTGCCGCATCCGGACCCGGCCGACGACTGGAGCAAGGCGCGCTTTTTGGAGGATAATCAGCAGCGATTCGTCCCGCATCCCTCTCGATCCTCAACAACCATCAATAACGGAGCAGGCATGAGCACTTCCCTGATCAAGGTTCCCGCACAAGGCCAGAAAATCGTTCCGGGTCAGCCGATCCCCGACAATCCCGTCATTCCCTTTATCGAGGGTGATGGCATTGGCGTGGACATCACGCCGGTGATGCAAAAAGTGGTCGATGCCGCGGTGCAAAAGTCCTACGGCGGCAAGCGCAAGATTTCATGGATGGAGGTGTATGCCGGCGAAAAGGCAACCCGCCTGTACGGCCCTGATGTCTGGCTGCCGGCAGAAACCATTACGGCATGCAAGGACTATTCGGTGTCCATCAAGGGGCCGCTGACTACCCCGGTGGGCGGCGGTATCCGTTCGCTCAACGTCGCCTTGCGCCAGGAGATGGACCTGTACCAGTGCGTACGCCCGGTACGCTACTTCAAGGGCATCCCCTCGCCGCTGAAGGACCCGAGCAAGACCGACATGGTGATTTTCCGCGAGAACACGGAAGACATCTACTGCGGGGTTGAATGGCAGGCCGAATCCGCGCCGGCCAAAAAGATCATCAAGTTCCTGCAGGAGGAGATGGGGGTCACGAAGATCCGTTTCCCTAATACCTCGGGCATCGGTATCAAACCGGTTTCACGCGAAGGAACCGAGCGCCTCATGCGGGCGGCCGTTATGTATGCGATCGCCAACAAGCGCAAGTCGGTCACGATCGTGCACAAGGGCAACATCATGAAGTACACGGAAGGGGGCTTCCGCGACTGGGCTTATGCGCTGGCGAAAAACGAATTCGGAGGTGTGGAAATAGACGGCGGCCCCTGGCTGAAACTGCCCAACGGCATCGTCATCAAGGACGCCATCGCTGACGCTTTCCTGCAGCAGATTCTGTTGCGCCCGGCCGAGTATGACGTTATCGCCACGTTGAACCTGAACGGTGACTATATCTCCGATGCACTGGCAGCTCAGGTGGGCGGTATCGGCATCGCTCCGGGTGCCAACATTTCAGATCTGTACGCCTGCTTCGAAGCGACACACGGCACGGCGCCGAAATATGCCGGCAAGGACTACGTGAATCCCGGCTCCCTGATCCTCTCCGCCGAAATGATGCTGCGCCACATGGGCTGGACGGAAGCCGCGGACCTCATCATCAAGTCGATGGAAGCTGCCATTGGCGATAAAGTCGTGACGTATGACTTCGCCCGGCTGATGGAAGGCGCCAAGGAAGTCAAATGCTCGGCGTTCGGCCAGGCAATGATCGACCGCATGTAACGCGCAAAGCAAACAGCTGCGGAAAAACGAAGTTTCAGTGGAGGCTAACGCTGGTTGTATCGGCGTTAAGCGCAACGGCCGCTGCCAAAAACAAAGCCCGCCCGATTTTTACGTCGGCCGGGCTTTGATTTTCCGGTACCGGAATTAACCGGCCACCGAAAAGATCGAGGACATCAAGGCTTCTGAATGTTCGACGCCTGCTTGCCTTTGGGGCCTTGCACCACGTCAAAAGTCACCTTGTCACCTTCTTTCAGGGACTTGAAACCAGCCATATTGATGGCCGAGAAATGTGCGAACAGATCTTCGCTTCCGTCATCCGGGGTAATGAAACCAAAACCCTTGGCGTCGTTGAACCACTTAACAGTACCAGTTGCCATGTAACTTTTTCCTTAATCAAAAACGAACGAATCGGCCACCGCTGCGGGCTGCAAAACACCGCACCCCGGCCGGGGCATGTTTGAGGTTCAAGCTCGGTATAGCAGAGGGGGCCAAGCGGAGTTTCAGAGGAGCTGCAATTTGACAGACTGTGAGACGACCGTAGGTCACTGCGGAGGAATTTGAACTAAACACCGTTCGCGTTTTACGCACATTGTCAAGCAGCGTCAACAACTTTCGATGTTGCATCGCACATTACCGCCTCTTGCATATTGGACGATCGCCCCTAAATACGCTCACATCGGCGCCCTATTCCCCTCTTTTTCGTGGTGTTGAACTGTGCCGGAATCACATTAGAATCCAGTCATGGTTACACGCAAGCAAGTCGGTCCGGCGGGTGGCGCGGCACTGGCGCCCGAGCAAAGCCGGACCAAACCGCCACCGATGTACAAGGTACTGCTGCTCAACGACGATTTCACTCCGATGGATTTCGTGGTGGTGGTACTGGAAAAGTTTTTCTGTTTGTCGCGTGAGCAATCGACGCAAGTCATGCTCAAGGTGCATCGTGAAGGGAAAGGTGCCTGCGGCGTGTATCCTCGCGATGTGGCCGCGACAAAGGTTGAGCAGGTAGGCGAATATGCGCGCAGACACCAGCATCCGCTGGCGTGCGTGATGGAGGAAAACTGATGATTGCCCAGGAACTGGAAGTCAGCTTGCACATGGCCTTTGTCGAGGCACGGCAGAAACGCCACGAGTTCATCACGGTTGAGCATCTGCTGCTGGCGCTGCTGGACAACCCTTCGGCCGCAGAAGTGTTGCGTGCCTGCGCGGCCGACATCGAAGGTCTGCGCAAGGAGTTGCTGACTTTCATCAATGAGCACACACCGACGGTGGCAGGCAGCGACGAAATCGACACGCAGCCAACCCTCGGCTTCCAGCGCGTGATCCAGCGCGCAATCCTCCACGTCCAGTCTTCCGGAAAGAAGGAAGTCACCGGTGCCAACGTACTGGTGGCCATCTTTGGCGAAAAGGACTCCCATGCGGTGTTCTTCCTGCAGCGCCAGAATGTGACGCGCCTCGACGTTGTGAATTTCATTTCCCATGGCATCACCAAGACGCCGCAAGCAAGAAGCAAAGAAGACCCGGCCGAGACCGAAGTGGAATCGCAGGAAAAGGGTGGCGCGCTTGAAAGCTTCACACAGAACCTCAACCAGTTGGCCCTGATCGGAAAGATCGATCCTCTGATCGGCCGCGACAAAGAACTGGAGCGGGTCATCCAGACGCTTTGCCGCCGCCGCAAGAACAACCCTTTGCTGGTTGGCGAAGCCGGGGTGGGCAAGACGGCGATCGCCGAAGGGCTTGCCCGCCACATCGTCGAAGGCAGCGTACCGGAGATTCTTGCCAATGCCACCGTATATTGCCTGGACATGGGCGCACTCCTTGCCGGCACCAAGTATCGCGGTGACTTCGAACAGCGCCTGAAGGGTGTCCTCAAACAACTGGCGGACAACCCTAACGCGATACTGTTCATCGACGAAATTCACACCCTGATCGGCGCGGGTGCCGCCTCGGGCGGAACGATGGATGCCTCAAATCTGCTCAAGCCCGCCTTGTCGTCAGGCGCGCTGAAATGTATTGGGGCCACAACCTACACCGAGTTTCGCGGCGTTTTCGAAAAAGATCACGCCTTGTCCCGTCGCTTTCAGAAGGTCGATGTAAATGAGCCGTCGGTGGACGAAACCGTCTCGATCCTGCGCGGCCTCAAGTCCCGCTTTGAAGAACATCACGGCGTCAAGTATTCTGCGGCGGCGATCTCCAGCGCAGCCGAACTGGCAGCCAAGTACATCAATGACCGCCATCTGCCGGACAAGGCCATCGACGTTATCGACGAGGCCGGTGCCGCCCAGCGCATCCTGCCAAAATCGAAGCAGAAGAAGACCATCGGCAAGCTCGAGATCGAGGACATCGTTGCCAAGATCGCCCGGATACCGCCACAACACGTCTCGGCAGACGACCGCTCGGCCCTGAAAAATCTCGACCGCGACCTGAAGAACATGGTCTTCGGCCAGGAAGCCGCGATCGACGCATTGGCCAGAGCGATCAAGATGTCACGCTCGGGACTCGGCGACCCGCAGAAGCCGATTGGTTGCTTCCTGTTCTCGGGGCCCACGGGCGTGGGGAAAACCGAGGTGGCGCGTCAGCTGGCCTATGGCATGGGCATCGAACTGATCCGTTTCGACATGTCCGAATACATGGAGCGCCATGCCGTGAGCCGACTGATCGGCGCACCGCCGGGCTACGTTGGCTTCGATCAAGGCGGACTGCTCACCGAAGCGGTGACCAAGAAGCCGCACGCGGTACTGCTGCTCGACGAAATCGAGAAAGCCCATCCCGAGGTGTTCAACATTCTCCTGCAGGTGATGGACCACGGCACCTTGACCGATAACAACGGCCGCAAGGCGGATTTCCGCAATGTGGTGATTGTCATGACCACCAATGCCGGCGCCGAGGCCCTGCAGAAGACCAGCATCGGCTTCACCGCCAACAAGGGCCAGGGCGACGAGATGGCTGATATCAAGCGCATGTTCACGCCGGAGTTCCGCAACAGGCTGGATGCCATCATCTCCTTCCGCGCACTCGATGCCGAGATCATCCTGCGTGTGGTCGACAAGTTCCTCATGCAACTCGAGGGCCAACTGCATGAGAAAAAGGTTGAAGCGATCTTCACCGACGCGCTGCGTGCCTGGCTGGCAGAAAAGGGCTTCGATCCATTGATGGGTGCGCGGCCCATGGCGCGCCTGATTCAGGACACGATTCGTTCCGCATTGGCCGACGAACTGCTGTTCGGAAAACTGGTTCACGGCGGTCGTGTCACCATTGACGTTGACGAGCATGAGAAGATCACGCTCGACTTTCAGGAGGCAATCAGTACGCCGCCAATTACGTCCGCAATCTAGCCTGGCCGATTGCGCGCTGGAGTCTGTGTCTCGACCTTTGCTCATTTTCGATCACGCTACACCCATGGACCTGCTGACCGCCGACCTTTGCGACGCCCACGAAGACAAGGTGCGCGTCGTCGAGCCCATGTTCAGCTGTTTTGGCGGTCGCGCCGCTTTTTTTGGTCGCATCGCTACACTCAAGCTTTTCGAAGACAACTCACTGGTCAGGAAGGCGCTTGAATCTCCCGGTGAGGGTCGCGTGCTGGTGATCGACGGTGGCGGCAGTCTGCGCCGGGCACTGGTCGGCGATCAACTCGCGGCGCTGGGCGTCAAGAACGGCTGGGCCGGCATAATCGTTTATGGTTGCATCCGCGATTCACGCGCCATCGGCGAAATGGACATCGGAGTGTTTGCGATCGACACCCATCCGATGAAGACGGTAAAGAAGAATATCGGCGATGCCGATGTTTCCGTGAGTTTCGGCGGAGTCACTTTTACTCCCGGCGAATGGCTGTACGCGGACGAGGACGGAGTGATCGTCAGCGTCACGGCCTTGCATTGACCTAAGTCTTATATAAGATATATATCAACAAAACCAGAGATCCTTTGCTTTTTTCGAAATATCTCCCGCATTACGAAAAATACAATTCAATTAACTGTTAAATAGCAATAAAACTTTTATACAAGTCTTATATAAGACTATTGCTGCAACGCAAAATCCTCTTTATACTGTCGTCACTGCTCCAGCTTTGGAGCACCCCCTTCGACAAACCCCTCTAGAGGATTGAGCATGACTGATCGCAAAGCACAAGCCGCCGCGCTGGCCAAGGACTGGGCCGAAAACCCCCGCTGGAAAGGCATCAAGCGCGGATATAGCGCCGACGACGTGGTACGCCTGCGCGGCTCCTTCCCCATTGAATACACGCTGGCGCGTCGCGGCGCAGAGAAACTGTGGGATCTGGTCAACAACACCCCTTATGTCAATTGCCTCGGCGCACTGACCGGCGGCCAGGCGATGCAGCAGGTCAAGGCCGGCATCAAGGCCATCTACCTCTCCGGCTGGCAGGTTGCCGCCGACAACAACAGCTACGCATCGATGTATCCCGACCAGTCGCTCTACCCCGTGGACTCGGTGCCGAAGGTGGTCGAACGCATCAACAACTCCTTCCGCCGCGCCGATGAAATCCAGCATTCGAAGGGTGTGAATGCCGGCGACAAGGGTTACATTGACTATCACGTGCCGATCGTGGCCGATGCAGAAGCGGGTTTCGGCGGCGTACTGAACGCCTTCGAACTGATGAA
This sequence comes from Sulfuritalea sp., assembly GCA_044344175.1. Lineage (GTDB taxonomy): Bacteria > Pseudomonadota > Gammaproteobacteria > Burkholderiales > Rhodocyclaceae > Sulfuritalea. The sequence goes on along the minus strand of JBIJDJ010000005.1, from coordinate 3,908 downwards.
AGCCATGATCCGTGCCGGCGCCGGCGGCGTGCATTTCGAAGACCAGCTGGCTTCCGTCAAGAAGTGCGGTCACATGGGCGGCAAGGTGCTGGTGCCGACACAGGAAGCCGTGCAGAAGCTGATCGCCGCTCGCATGGCGGCCGATATCCTCGGCACGCCGACCATCATCCTGGCCCGCACCGATGCGGAAGCCGCCGACCTCGTGACATCTGATTTTGATGAGAACGACAAGCCCTTCATCACCGGCGAGCGCACATCGGAAGGCTTTTACAAGACCAAAAAGGGACTTGGACAAGCCGTCAGCCGCGGTCTGGCCTACGCGCCCTACGTCGACATGGTGTGGTGCGAAACCGGCACGCCGGATCTGACATTCGCCAAGGCATTCGCCGAGGCCATCCGCGCCAAGTTCCCCGGCAAGCTTCTGGCGTACAACTGCTCGCCGTCGTTCAACTGGAAGAAGAATCTCGACGATGCCACCATCGCCAAGTTCCAGCGCGAGCTCGGCGCCATGGGCTACAAGTACCAGTTCATCACCCTGGCCGGTATCCACAACATGTGGTACCACATGTACGATCTGTCGCAGGACTACATGGCGCGCGGCATGACCGCCTACGTCGAGAAGGTACAGGAGCCGGAGTTCGCCGCCCGCGACCGCGGCTACAGCTTTGTTTCGCATCAGCAGGAAGTCGGCACCGGTTACTTTGATGATGTCACGACCGCCGTCCAGGGTGGCGCATCATCGGTCACCGCGCTGCACGGCTCAACGGAAGAAGAGCAGTTCCACTGATCAGCAAGCAACCGCTCACCAAAAAAGCCGCAACGGGAATCCGCTGCGGCTTTTTTTCTGGACTAAAGTGACAAGACTCGACTTGTCCCCACCTCATCAATGACAGCTCGGTTCCCCGGGAAGGGTTCATCCATGCCGTGGTCTGCCCTGCAGATTATCCTGTTGGTCTATCTGGGACTGATGGCCCTGATCTATTTCAAGCAGCCCTCACTGGTCTTCCTGCCGGAAATGGATCGCGGCTTTCGTGCCAGCCCGGCAGATATCGGCTTGCCATTCACCCCGCTGAGCCTCGTCACCACCGACGGCGAAACCCTTGATGGCTGGTTTGTACCCGTCGACACTAAACGCACATCGCGCGGTCTGGTGATTTTTTTCCACGGCAATGCAGGAAACATGGGGCACCGGCTGGATTACCTGCGCATGTTCCATGATCTCGGACTGGCGACCCTGATCATCGACTATCGCGGTTACGGCCGCAGCAGCGGAACACCGTCGGAAGCGGGCACTTATCTCGATGGAGCCGCCGCCTGGCGCCATGCCACGCAAGTGCTCAACGTCGCGGCCGGCCACATAGTGCTCTTCGGCGAATCACTTGGCGGGGGCGTGGCTGCGCAACTGGCGACAGAGAATCACCCCGGCGCACTAATCCTGGCCTCGACCTTCAGTTCGGTGCCCGACATGGGGGCCGAACTCTATCCGCTGTTGCCGATACGACTGCTCGCCCGCATCCGTTACGACACCCTGGCCCGCCTGGCGCAGATCGCCTGCCCGCTACTGGTGATCCACAGTCGCAACGACGACATCATTCCCTTCGTTCATGGCCAACGCCTGTTCGACGCCGCTCGTCCGCCCAAGCAATTTCTCGAAATCGAAGGCGGCCATAACGACGGCTTCGTATTTGCCAGAGAGCACTGGATCAAGCAACTGGACGCGTTCCTGCGGCAAGCCTTGCCGGAAGCACATCAGGCGCCGGCTGTAGCGGCCCAATAGGCCGGATCACGCCAGGTCGCTTTGAGCAGATCGATGAACAGCCTGACACGCAGCGGCAGGTGTCTACGCTGTGGAACTACCGCATGAATGCCTACCGGCGGCGCAGCGAATTCGTCGAGCACCGTCACCAGACGCCCCGCCGCAATATCAGCCCCGACTTCCCACAGCGAGCGCCAGGCCAAGCCCTTGCCGGCCAGCGCCCAGTCGTGCAGCACAGCGCCGTCGTTGCATTCCAGGCTGCCGCTGACTTTGACAACCCGAACCTCGCCGTCCACACGCAAGGTCCATCCGCGCTGCTGCCGCAGTGACAGGCAGTTGTGTTCAGCCAGAGAAGTCGGCGCCGGCGGCACGCCGAATTCCGCAACGTAGGCCGGACTGGCGATCACCACACGCTGCATCTCTCCGAGCCGGATGCTGATGAGGGATGAATCCGCCAGATCTCCGATGCGTATGGCGCAGTCCACGTTCTCATCGACCAGGTCGACGAGCCGGTCGGACAGGTCGAGTCGCACAGTAACGTCGGGATTGCCTTCGATGAAACGCGTCAGTAACGGCGCCACGTGACGCCGTCCGAAACCGGCCGGCGCCGATACCTTCAGATGGCCGCCGGGACGAATGCCACCCAAACTTACCGCGCCTTCCGCATCGGCCAGTTCGCGCAGGATGCGCTGGCAATCCTCGAGAAAGGCCGCACCCTCGAAGGTGAGTGAAATCCTTCGCGTAGTGCGCAACAACAGCTTGACGCCCAGTCGCTCTTCCAAGGCATCCAGGCGCCGACCGACAATCGCCGGGGTGACGCCCTCCGCGCGCGCGGTCGCCGACATGCTGCCGCGACTTGCGACGCCAACGAAGGCAGATATCTGCTTGAATTGATCCATTCGATACTATTGGTCAATAATTAATTGATCGAATCATAGCTTCTCTATCGAAACAGGCAAGAATAGAATTTGACCATCGTCCTACCCCATCCCAAGGAGCCCCCACATGAACCTGCCTGCCGGTATCCAGATCACCGCCCCCGTCACCGCCGACTACGCCAAAATACTCACGCCCGAAGCCATGACGCTGGTCGCCAAACTGCACCGCGCCTTCGAGCCCCGCCGCCAGGAACTGCTCAAGGCCCGCGTTGCCCGGCAGGCTCGCATCGACGCCGGCGAAATGCCTGATTTCCTGCCCGAGACCAAGCACATCCGCGAAGGCGACTGGAAGATTGCGCCCTTGCCCAAGGCCCTCGAACGCCGCCACACCGAGATCACCGGTCCGGTCGAAGCCAAGATGGTCATCAACGCCTACAACTCCGGAGCCGACAGCTACATGACCGACTTCGAGGATTCCAACAGCCCGAAGTGGGACAACCTGATCCAGGGCCAGCTCAACATCTACAAGGCCATCCGCCACGAACTGAGCTTCAGGAACGAGGCCGGCAAGGAATACAAGCTCAACGACAAGGTCGCCACCCTGCAAGTACGGCCCCGCGGCTGGCATCTGGACGAAAAACATGTGTTGATCGACGGTCAGCGCGTTTCCGGCGGCATCTTCGATTTCGCCCTGTTCCTCTTCCACAACGCCAAGGAACAACTCGCGCGCGGCGCCGGTCCCTACTTCTACGTCCCGAAGATGGAAAGCCACCTCGAGGCGCGGCTGTGGAACGACATTTTCATCATGGCGCAAAACGAGATCGGCCTGCCTCAGGGCACGATCAAGGCCACCGTGCTGATAGAAACCATCCTCGCCACGTTTGAGCTCGAAGAAATCCTTTATGAACTGCGCCAGCACAGTGCCGGCCTCAACGCCGGGCGCTGGGACTACATTTTCTCCTGCATCAAGAAGTTCAAGCGCAACAAGGATTTCTGCCTCGCCAACCGCGGCGCGATCACCATGGAAGTGCCCTTCATGCGCAGCTACGCACTGGCGCTGGTCAAGGCCTGCCACAAGCGCGGCGCGCCGGCGATGGGCGGCATGAGCGCGCTGATCCCGATCAAGAACGACCCGGTGGCCAACGAGAAAGCCCTGGCCGGCATCCGCCACGACAAGACCCGCGACGCCAACGACGGCTTCGACGGCGGCTGGGTGGCTCACCCGGGCCTCGTCTCGATCGCCGCCGAAGAGTTCCAGAAGGTGCTCGGCGACA
>JBIJDJ010000221.1:0-4814 GCA_044344175.1 Sulfuritalea sp. | reverse complement strand
AAGGCGAGGCTACCGCCCACCGCCTCGAACACAATCCCTTACACTCAAGCTTTCAACCCATCAACCCGCTTCACAAATCACTCAGCCGGCAGTTCCTTCAGGCTCATACCTGAATTGGAAAGTACTTCGGGTTGGCCGCGCGGCGTAAAATTTCCATCTTTCCTGGTCCTGAAATCCAATGACGGTTCGTACCCGCTTCGCCCCCAGCCCCACCGGCTTTCTGCATATCGGCGGTGCCCGCACGGCACTGTTTTCCTGGGCCTATGCACGTCGCCATGGCGGCAAGTTCATCCTGCGCATCGAGGATACCGACGTGGCACGTTCCACGCCGGAGGCGGTGCAGGCGATTCTCGACGGCATGCAGTGGCTGGGACTGGCCCACGACGAGGGTCCGTTCTATCAGATGCAGCGCATGGATCGCTATCGCCAGGTGATCGATGAAATGCTGGCGGCAGGCACGGCCTATCACTGCTATATGTCGAAAGAGGAACTGGATGTCCTGCGCGCCGAGCAGGAAGCCCGGAAGGAGAAGCCGCGCTATGACGGGCGCTGGCGCCCCGAAGCGGGCAAGACGTTGCCGCCGCCGCCCGCTGCTGCGCCCGTCGTCCGCTTCAGGAATCCGCAACAGGGCGCGGTGGCGTGGGAGGATCAGGTCAAGGGGCGCATCGAGTTTGCGAACAGCGAACTCGATGACTTCATCATCGCCCGCGCCGACGGCACGCCGACCTACAACTTCTGCGTCGTGGTCGATGATCGCGACATGGAGATCACCCACGTGATTCGCGGCGACGATCATGTGAACAACACGCCGCGCCAGATCAACCTTCTGCAGGCGCTGGGCGCGCCGGTGCCGCAATATGCGCACCTGTCGATGATCCTCGGCGACGACGGGCAGAAGCTGTCCAAGCGTCATGGTGCGGTATCGGTGATGCAGTACGACGAGGACGGCTATCTGCCCGAGGCGGTGCTGAACTACCTGGCTCGGCTGGGCTGGTCGCATGGCGATGAAGAGGTGTTTGCCATGGACCAGTTCGTGAAGTGGTTCGACCTGGACCACATCACGGCCTCTGCCGCCCAGTTCAATACCGAGAAGCTCAATTGGCTCAATGCGCACTATCTCAAGCTTGCCGCTCCGCAGCGGCTCGCCGCAGAGGCGACCCGCCGCCTGGCACGTCAGGGAGTGGCTGTCGCCGACGGCCCCGATGTAGCGAGCGTGGCTGCCTTGTACCGCGATCGCGCGGGCAACCTGAATGAACTGGCCGATGCCATTCATCCCTTTTTCGTGCCGCCGCAGCCGACGGCCGAGATGTGCGCCCAGCATTTCACCGGGGCGGCACTCGCGGGCCTTGCCGCCTTGCGCCCGCGACTCTCGGCTTGCACCTGGCAGGCCGCTGAATTGGGGCAGGCCGTAAAGCAGACCGCTGCCGAGTCGGGTCTGAAGATGGGGCAGTTGGCGATTCCCTTGCGTGTGGCCCTGCTGGGGCTGCCGCAGTCGCCGTCGATCGATGCGGTACTCGAAGTGCTGGGGCGCGAGCGCGTGCTGGCACGCCTGGCAAAGGTGCTGGCAGCCTGAAGCCGATTGACAATCGCCGGCCCAGGGGCGAGAGTTCCCGTAGGTCCTTGTGAGCTGATCATGTCCCGCGCCCTGCTTTCGCTGTGTCTGCTGTTTTTCGTCACCGCCTGCGCCACCTCGCCGGAGGGGCGCCAGCAACTGATGGCGCCGGCTCCTTTGCAAGGCTTCAGCGCCGTTTATTCCGAGTTCGACATGCACCTGCAATTGGTGACCGCCGCGGATTCGCCTGTCTGCAAGGAAGCGGAATGCGTTGCGGACCGGGCTTTTGACCAGCGCATCCTTGTGCTCGGCCGGCGTCTTGCCGATGCCGCTTTCCGTCAGCATCCCGAACTGTATTTGCGCATCCCGCGCTTCGAGTTCATCGTCGCCGACAAAGCGGAACCCGGCGCGGCCTCCAGTTCCGGCGGGACGGTGATTGTTTATCGCGGCCTGCAGCGCATGAATCTGGACGATGCGGTGCTGGCCTTTGTACTGGCGCGGGAAATGAGCCATGTGATCGCCGGTCATCACGATGAGAACGTTGCCGCCAGCGTCCTGGTGGCGGTGGCGGCGCAGATCATCTTTCCCGTGCTGAATATCGGGGCACTCTTTGCCGGTGGTGCGGCGACCGCTGCGGCAGGTTCCGCTGCCAGTTCCGTTGTCGGGACTACGGCGGTGACTTCGGCGGCCTCATTTCTCGGTTCGCGCGCGGTACGCGCCAGCTATCGGCCGCAGCAGGAGCGCGAGGCTGAAATAATGGCCATGAAGCTGATGGCGGCGGCAGGATGGGAGGGTTTCGAGGTGAGCGAGAAACTGGAATCCCTACGCCCGACCTTGCCGGGCGAGACGAGCTGGGCCCTGGACCTGCAGGAATCCGCACTGAGGGTCGCCGGTTTGATGCAGGGCCCGCCTCTTCCGGAACCGGACGAAGCGAGGGATCAGATTGTCTCCGGGTTGCCGTTCGACCTGCCGCCACCCCTGGTCAGCAGGCCGTTCTGAAGTTTCACGCGGTCGCCGCTGTGCCTGGCGGGTACTGACTCGCTGCTGAAGGTTCGCGTGCTGTCATCGTCGAAACGAACCAGGCCGCCGGCTATCGCGCCGCCGCCGCTGCCCTTGGGCTTGACCGCTATTTCACGCACGGCCTCGACCACGCCGCACTCGTTGCATATCGCGGACGTCGGGGCCGTGACCCGGTAGGCCGCTTCATGCAATGCCGTGGAAAAAGTCGGCGCTGGCGACACGCCAAAGGAAGCCTCCTGGCGCGACACGGCGATTGCCGTACTTTTTGTCACCGGCGTCGGCACATTGCGCTGAACGCTGGCCCGGTGCGCTCTCAACTGTTACAAACGCGCCGTGCCGCGGCGCAGGGCGCGCAGATGGAAGCGGGCCGGATCGACCGCGCGCACCAGGTCGCGCTCGACCGGCAGGGGCTCTCCTTCAAGTTGGCTGGCAAGCAGTTCGGCGGCCAGCGGCGCCCAGACCATGCCGCGTGCGGAGAGTCCGAGCAGCACGTGCAAGCCCGGCAGGCGTGGCAGCTTCTCCAGCGTTGCCGCACTGCCGGCAGCGGCATTCGTGTCGGGCAGGGTGCCGATCAGCGGCAGTCGATCCGGGGCCGCGCTGCGCAGCCCGACGCGACCTTCGAGCAGCGCCGGATCGATGCCCCGCGCGGCACCGGGCAGGAGTTCTTCCAGGCGTTGCAGGTTGCCGGCGTGGTCGGCCAGACGCGGTGTCAGGTCGGTGTCGCCGCTGTCGAAGCTGGCACCGACGCAGACGGTACCGGCCTGTGGCGGCGTGATGTAGCCGGAGCGGCAGACCACGTGACGCAGGGCGGACATGGTCTCGCGCCATGGCCCGGGCAGATAGCTGATCTGGCCGCGGATCGGCGTCAGCGGCAGGGTCTGCGCCAGCAGCCGGTTGGCGGCATGGGCGTTGGCGAGAATGACGTGGGGCGCATCGGCCAGCAGCTTGCCGTCGGCATCGAGCGCCTGCCAGCCATCCGCGGTCTGTCGCAGCGCGGCGATCTCGGTATCGAAATGTCCGTGGATGAACTCGCCACCGGCTGCCAGCAAGGCCTTGCAAACACTGCCCGGGCTGACCCAGCCGCCGCCGGGAAACCACCAGCCGCCGTGAACCACCTCACGGCCAATCAGGGCTGCGGCGGCGCCGCGTTCGAGGAAGGCGGCGAATTCGGGCGCCAGGTCGAGTTCCTCCACCGTGCTGCGCTGCAAGTCCTCGTGATCACTGTCGCGCGCCACTTGCAGGACCCCGCAGGGCGACCAGCGCACTGCGGCAAGCTCGTGCAGGCGACGCAGCGCATACAGGTAGCAGGCGCGCGACAGGCGTGCCGCCAGCGCATCGTCCTTTGCCAGGTGCGGCAGCAGTATGCCGGACGGGTTGCCGGAGGCTTCCTGCGCGGGTTGCGCGTGGCGCTCGAAAAGCTCGACCTGCCAGCCGCGCGCGGCCAGGCGTTCGCTGATCGCCGTGCCGGCAAGCCCGGCACCGATGACGATGGCGCGACGTTCGGCTACGGGTGGAGTGCGGCGAAAATTTATGCGTAGCGGTATCCCTTGGGACGGCGCTGGCGCTGCGGCGCCGCCACGGCGACCGGTCAGCATTTCGCGCTTGGTGGCGTAGCCGGGACGGCGCTCCAGCGTCCAGCCGGCTCCTTCCAGGGCGTGGCGCACCTCGCCGGCCACGCTCCAGGTCGCCAGCGTCGCCTGATCGCGGCAGAGGCGGGTGACGATCGCCAGCAGGGCCGGCGACCACAGATCGGGATTCTTCGCCGGCGCGAAGCCGTCGAGGAATACCGCATCAACTTTGGCCGCGAGTTGCGGTAGCAAGGCTTGTGCGTCGCCCAGCAGCAGTGTCAGCGTGACCCGTCCGTCGTCGAAATGCAGGCGATGGAAACCCGGCGTCAGCGGCGGCCATTGCCGCAGCAGTTCGCCAGCCAGAGGTGCCAGTTCGGAATAGGGCGCCAGCAAGACGGCGAGATCCTCGCGGCGGAAGGGATGTTTCTCGACCGAGACGAAGTGCAGCCGGCCGCGGGCCTGCGCCTCGCGCCACGCCTGCCAGGTGGCGAGAAAATTCAGGCCGAGGCCAAAGCCGGTTTCAAGGATGACGAAGTGCTCGACACCGGCCCAGCGCGCCCGCAGATCGTTGCCGGCGAGGAAGACGTGGCGAGCCTGGGCCAGGCCGCCGTGAGCCGTGTGATAGACGTCGTCGTAGAGCGTCGAGTACGGCGTGCCGGCGCCGGCTGCCGCCG
>JBIJDJ010000054.1:0-16227 GCA_044344175.1 Sulfuritalea sp. | reverse complement strand
GCACCCGCACCCGCACCCGCACCGACGCCAGCACCGACGCCGGCACCGGCACCCGCACCGGCACCGGCACCCGCACCCGCACCCGCACCCGCACCCGCACCCGCACCCGCACCCGCACCCGCACCCGCACCCGCGGCCAAGATTCCGCTCGCAAAGCCTGTACCGGCGGTTGCCGCCGCGAAGACTCCCGCAGCGCCGGTGGCTGTTCCGGCGGCGACAAGGGAGGTGCCCGTCAAGCTGACCGCGCAGACTCCCGCCTTCGTCGAGGGACAGTCTTTCACGTTTGGCTCCGGCTGCTATATGGATACCCTGGACGGCCAGCTTTGGGAAAACCAGGTGCTGACCGTCAAGGACCGCAAGGCGTTCCGGATCCACGGCTGGGGGGTGGATGTCGAAGGGAAGAGGTTGTCCGAGGCAACCTACCTGCGCCTGGAAAGTTCCGACGGCCGGCGCTTCTATGCTGCCACGACCTGGGAAGATCGCCCGGATGTCGCCACGTACTTGGGGCAGGCCGCGCTGGTCAAGTCCGGCTATCGCGCCCTGGTTTCCGCCGAGAACCTGCCGGCGGGGGAATATGACGTGATGATTCTGATGAATGTCGGCGGGCGCAACGTGTTGTGCAGCAACGGGCGGACGCTGAAACTTTAGGGAAGTGCCAATTCGTCATTCCGGCGAAGGCCGGAATCCAGGGCTGCGTAGCCCGTCAAATGGCCCGCTGGATACCGGCCTTCGCCGGTATGACGCTTCGAAATTAGTGTCGAGTTCGGCGGTGCGCCACGCCGGCCCGTTTGATTAAGGATGATGCGTGAATTATGATCCGCCCTTCATATCGGGGGTATGGCGTCCGGGCGCCGGGTGGTAGATGACATTCATTCTTGCGGCGCTTGTCGCGGCTTTCCTGGTGACCTTGTACATCGTGCGCCGTACGCTTGCCGACGCACGGGCGGGCAGGGCCGCGCCGGACGGGGCCAGGCTGACGGCCTGGACGCGGGCAGCCAACTTGAAGGGATGGGGCCGCGCCGGCGGGCTGGGTGTGGCGGCGGGGCTGCTGCTAAGCCTTGCGCTCAGGCTGTTCGACAGCGTGGAGGTCGCCGGCTCGGGCTTGCTTCTGCTGCTGGCGGCCATGCCGGTGTTCGTCGCCGGCGTGCTGGATGACTTCACCCAGAACGTGGGTCCGGCGATACGCCTGGCGGCAGCCTTCGTTTCCGCGGCCTTGGGGGGATTCCTCATGAACACCTGGGTGACCGGCATAGACGTGCCGGTGGTGGATGCCGCTTTCGCCGTGCCTGCGGTCGCCATCGTTTTTTCAGTGTTTCTGGTGGCCGGCCTGATTAATGCCTTCAACATCATCGACGGTTTCAACGGTTTGGCCGGCGGGGTTGCCAGCCTGATCCTGCTGGGCATCACCTATGTCGCCTTCAAGGCGGGCGACCCGCTGGTGCTGGCGATATCCGTGACGGCAATCGGCGCCATCGCCGGCTTCATGCTGTTCAACTTTCCGCGCGGCCTGATTTATCTCGGCGACGGTGGCGCTTACCTTCTGGGGTTCTGGATCGGCGAACTGCTGATTCTGCTGGTGGTGCGCAATCCGCAGGTATCGCCCTGGTTCCCGCTGCTCCTGTGTTCCTATCCCGTGTGCGAAATGCTGTTCTCGATCTACCGCCGCGTCTATTTCCGGCGATCCCATCCGCATACGCCGGACATGGCGCATCTGCACCACCTGATCTACAAGCGCCTGGTACGCTGGCTGGTCGGCTCCGGCCTGTCGGCCCGGCACGAGCACGGCAATGCACTGACGTCGCCTTACCTGTGGATCATCACCTCGGTGGGCGTTGCGCCCGCCGTGATGTTCTGGCAAAACACGCTGGTGCTGCAGATCGGCTGCGTGGTGTTTGCCGCCGCCTATGTGTATGCCTATATGCGCATCGTGCGCTTTCGCTTGCCGCGCTGGTTGTCGAAGCGGCGAGGCCCACGTCGTTTTCAGGACCGGACATGAACCCCTTGCACACGAACAAGAACACTTTCTGGGTGAATTTCGCCGAAGCGCTGTTGCTGGCCATCCTCGGCACCGTGCCGATCCTGATGAGCCCGCTGATGGATCGCGGCTTCGAAATCGCCAAGCACTCGCTGGCGGAACCGTTCGCCTTCCTCGCCCTGGCCTCCGTCGTGCTGGCGGGAGGATGGCGCTGGCTCGGTCAGGCGCCGCTGGCGACCAGGATCGCCGTCGCTTGCCTGTCGACTTTTCTGGTGCTGGCCGGAATTTCAACGCTGCTTTCCGAAAATCCGGCGGTGGCTGTTTTCGGTGGCTACTATCGGCGCGAGGGCTTGCTCGCATGGGGCAGCTACGTCGCCTTCTTCTTCGCCGTGCTGGGCTGGGCCTCAGCACGCGGCACGGCCCGGCTGACCGGCCTGGTCGATCTGATGCTGCTCGTCAGCGTGATACCCGCGGCTCACGCAATCCAGCAGCGTCTGGGGCTGGATTTTTTCTTAGTTGTGAACCTGGACCTGACCCGCCCGAATGGCACTCTGGGCAGCCCGTTATTTCTCGGTGCTTACCTGGCGCTGCTGTTGCCGCTGACGATCGTGCGCGGCTGGCAGGAGCGACGCGGACCGGCGCTGCTGTTCTGGGCGGCCGTCGGTGGCTTGCAGCTTTATGTGCTGCTGCTTACGCAAAGTCGTGGCCCGGTGCTGGCGTTTTTGCTCGGGTCGCTCCTGCTGGCGTCACTGGCGGCGGGCTTCAATAGATCGCAGAAGGTCTTTGTCGCCATCGGCATGCTGGTGGCGGCGACGGTTGCGATCCTGGCCTTGATCAACACCCAGTTGGCGGTCCAGCGCTGGGCGCAGGATGTTCCCGTCCTCAGCCGTCTGGTTTACAACCTCGAACGGGGCGCTTCGAGCGACGCGACCTCGCGGGCATCGCGCAGTACTGCCTCCCGCCTGGCGGTGTGGGAGGCGGCCACCGAGACCTTCGTCGAGGCCCCGGCGAAGGTCCGCTTGATCGGTTTCGGACCGGAATCGAGCTATACCCATCACTACCCGCATATGCCGGACGCGATCATGCGGGTCGACGGCTATTGGCAAACGAATTCCTACGATCGTTATCATGCCGACACGCTCGATATTGCCCTCAACTACGGGCTTCTCGGCTGGCTGGTGTATTGCGGGTTCTTCGCCGTCGTCGTGCTGGCGGCGGCGCGGGCGTTGTTCGGTTTCACCGGTGCCGGGGCGAACTGGCTATTTTTCGCGTTGTCGGTGGCGGGCGCCGCTGCCGGCGCCGGGCTTGCGCGCTACGCGGGACTTCCGTCCACCATGGCTCCCGCTGCCGGTCTCGGCATCGGCGGTGCCTGGCTCCTGTTTCTTGTGACGTTTGCATGGCGCGCCGCGCGCCGCGGGCTTCCCGACGCGATTCGTTCGCAGCCGTTGCCCTGGGCCCTTCTGGCCGGCCTGACCGCGTCCCTGCTGGTTTTCTGGCTGGATGCGCAGGTGAATATTCCGGTCCTGACCACGCGTCTGATTTCATTCGGGGTGGGCGCGCTCATCCTCGCGGTCGCGGCAATGCTGTCGGCATCGGCGATCCCGGAATCGAACGATGCACCCGATACCGTCCCGGACGGATCCTGGGCAATCGTCCTGCCACTCGTCGCCGCCTGCGCCAGCTTCCTGCCGGCGATGCTGCTCGATGCGAGCCTGGCCCCGGCGGGCCTGGGGCGCTGGTGGCTTTGCGGGGTGCCGATCAGCGTGCTGCTGCTCGTCGGGGTGTGGCGCGCCTGGGTCCTGCGTGTCGGCGGCAGCGGCGTTCGCGGACTGGTCCCGATGATGGTTGCCGTCCTCGGCCCCGCTGCCGTGTATGCCCTGGCCCATTGGGCCCTTGCCAAGCGGATCGGACCGGTCATCGTCGAAAGCGATGTTCTCCGGCTGGCATTCCTGGGTGGTTTTGGCGGCATGTTCCTGCTCGGACTTTGCCTGATGCGGGCGCGCAAAACCGCCACTACCGAGGCAACGGCCGGTATGCGCGGCCGCTTGCTGGCGGCCTCGCCCATGCTGGTTCTGGCCCTGCTGGCAGGCTGGTTCTCCTGGATCGCGATCCGGGCCGACGTTGCCTCCGGCCTCGCCAACTGGGCCGCACGAGGCCAACCGGAAGTCGCCGAGCGCATCCTGCTGGGCGCAATCGGGTCCATGCCCCACGAACGGCAGTATCAGCGACAACGGACCTTCGAACACCTTGGCCGCGCCATGAATGAAATCAACAGCCGCGGCGCATCGGCAGAGAGTTTTGCTTCGATCCGGGCCACGCTCGACGTGGCCGAACAGCAGGCGCGAGCCAGCGTGGCGATGTTCCCCAATGATCCGTGGATTATCCTGGCGCTGGCCAATACCTTGCAGGTTCGGGGGTTGGCCGTCTTGCGGCCTCTGGCGCCCGCCGAGGGCCTGGACGCGGCGCAGGAAGCCGACCGGCTTTTTGCCCGCGCCTACGAGATAACTCCGAACCAACCGCTCCTTCTGCGCAACTGGGCGCAGTTAAGGTTCAATGACGGAGATTATTTCGGCGCTTTTCGGCTGATCGACCGTATGGAAGACGTCATTCCCAACGAGGTCGAGCCCTACGCTGAAAGAATCGGTTTCTTGATGCGCATCAACGAGTTGGATGCTGTGCGCGAAACCCTGGTGCGCGCTGAAAGCCGGCTCGATCCCGCTAAAATGATGGAATTGCGCGGTGTTGCTGAATTGCAACAAAAATAGGCGGGCTGACGCTTTTTTCTGCATACCCACAATCCATGTGCTAGCATCGCAGTCATTCGATTCAACCAGCATCATAAATAAGGGACCTCCCAATCATGCGCTTTTCAACTTCCAAAAACAGTGTTTCGGTCAAGGTGCTGGTTGCACTTAGCGCGATGGGTGCGACCGGTATTGCATCTGCGCAGTCCTCGTCTACCCAGGCAGCTACGGCAGCTGCGGTTGGAGAGTCAATTGGTAACCCGAATTTAAACAAAGGACTCATCGCGGCAACCCTCGGCAAAATCGGTGTGAGCTCGGCGGTCACCACCGCCAATGCGGTGGCCGGCGCGATACCTCAGCCCGGCGGTGGTGGGTTCGCCGCGCTGCCCGCCGGCATCAACCGCTTCGCGCTGCCGGGCCAGGGCGGCACCGGCGCCGCGGCGGCCCCGGGCGGCAAGGCTTGGAACGCCTGGTTCGGCTACTCGCGCAGCGACATCGCCTACGAATACAATCCAATGAAGTCGGATGGCAATGTGGATGTCTACCTCGCCGGCGTGGACTACACGCTGAAGAGCGATATTGTTATCGGCCTGGCGATCTCTGTCGACAGGTCCGACATTGACCTCAAGGGCACCAACTTCGGCGTCGGCGGCGGCAAGATGAAGGGCCGCGGCACCACCTATTCGCCATACATAGGTATACCGCTCAACAAGAACTGGTCGGCCGATATTACCGCTGGTTGGGGCCAGACTGACGTTGATACCAAACTCGCTGCTGGCGGCGGCACGCAGGGCAAAACAGAGGACGACCGCACGTTATTCACCGCCGGTTTGACCTACCGCCAGTTGTTCGGCGCCGACCAGAAGTGGATGCTGACCGGGCGTGGCGGCTATATCTACGTCAAGGACAAGCTCGGCGCCTACACCATGACCAACGGGGGAGGCGTTGTTCAAAGTGCCCAGGTCACGGTTTCGCAGGTTCGCCTCGGCGGACAGGCTGCTTACAACATGGGAATGTTTGTACCGTATGCCGGCTTGACCTACATCTACGACTTCAAGGAATCCAACGTGATTGGCGCGGCCAACGACACCGACGGCATGCAGGGTACCCTCGGTATCAGGTTCAGCGCTCCCAGCGGCTTGTATGGCGGTCTGCAGTACTCCAGCGAGTTCAGCCGCAGCCAGATCAAGAACAATCAGTGGATGCTGAACCTCGGATCGCGCTTCTAAGTAAAAGTCGGCCGGCGGTTCTCCGCCGGCGACCTGCACCACATGAAACTGCCGAATTGGGTTCTTCCCGGTTCGGCAGTTTTTCTTTTGGCGGCGTGTGCGCTGCTTCAGTCTCACCCTGAGCGCGTCCGTACGATTGCCGCCGGCGCCGGATTTTCTTCTCTGGAGCTTCCCGACGCGCGCCTGCGGGGATTCGTCAGGAGCGCCAGCCATACGGGCCCGACCCGCAGGGTTACGGTGTACCTTGAAAGCGACGGCGCTCCCTGGCGAACGCCGGACGATCCTCCTCATGACCCGACACCCCACAAGCCCATGGTCCTCAGCATGGCGATGGCCGATGCTTCGGGAGCGGTCGCCTATCTGGGGCGGCCCTGCCAATATCTGGAGCCGGAGGCTCTGGCGCGATGCGATCCGGCCCTGTGGATGCGAGGCCGCTTCAGCGAAGACGCTGTCGCCGCCATGGACAATGCCGTAAGCCGCATCAAGAAAAGCACGGGAGCCGCCGAGGTCAATCTTGTCGGTTATTCGGGCGGCGGGGCCATAGCTGCGCTGGTCGCTGCCCGGCGCAGCGATGTCAGTTGTCTGGTGACCATCGCGGCGCCGCTCGACACCAATGCCTGGACCGCGGCCATAAAGGTGTCGCCGCTCGACTACTCATTGAATCCGGCTGACTTCGCGCGAAAGCTTGCCGCGGTGAGACAAACTCATTTCAGAGGCCGCAAGGACACGCTGGTACCACCGTCAACGACGCAACGATTCCTGTCGCAGGTGCCGCGCGCTCAGGTGATCGACAAGCCACAGTACGACCACCAGTGCTGCTGGGCCGACGATTGGCCGGAACTTCGTCGAGAATCCTGTCTCGGCCAATAGGCGCTGCTTCAAGCGTCAGCGGAACACCGGCATCTGCTGAATGACGTTGATCGGCTGCATCGTCAGCGACTGCATCAGGGCATCGAAACCGCCGCCCTGCTGCAGGAAGATCGGCGTCGTGTCGAGGATGTACAAAGCCGGCTCGCCCGGCTTCGGCTTGTCCGGCGCGAAGGCAGTCTGCGACTTTTTCACGTCCAGGCTCGGGCCGGAGGCGAGTTGGATGTTCGTCGCGCCGTCGTGAACATAGTCATACACCCCGGCACGTTGCTCGGGCGTATCCGCGGTAGCCACCACGACTTCAAAATCCGTGCCGCGAATGCCGACCGTTGCCGTCGATGCCGTTACCCGGACTCTATCGGGTGAAGCCCGCCCGACCAGGCCGGTCAGGAAGCGTGCCGCGCCCTTCAGCAGCGAAAACTGAGTGGTATCCGTCGGTTTCTTTTCGTACTTGAATTCGGTGAACGTGAACTGCGTATTCGGACGCAGGGCGACCACTGACTCATCCGCAAGCTTGATGACCACCTCGCTCTTGGCTTCGGTGGTGACCGTGTCTCCCGACTGGATCGGCTCCTTCGGGCCGGCCTTTCTGGATACCTTGTCCGGACTTGTAACAGTCACGGTTCCCGATATCTGGTCGACGGATCCTGAACTGGCTGCCCACACAGCTCCCGCGAGAAAAAACAGGGACGACAGGGTCGCCATCTTTGTCATATGAACTAGCTTCATGATATTCACTCCCTTAACCGGGTTGCGGAACAGGCGTCTGGTTTCGCCGCCAGGCGGATTCCGGGTTTGCTTTCCTGCCCTGAAGACGCTGTTGGCAATCATACATCGACTTGGCGGTGTCAAGAACGAAGCGCAGCGTGTTCATCCAGATCAGCCGACGACGTAATACGTCCTGGATTGCGCGCGCATGTCGCGCCGGGAAGAAAAGTCGGTGCCGCCGGGACGGCGATGCGGGTCGCTTGACGGCTGGCAGCCCGACGCAATCCAGTTTGTTTAAAAAGATGCAGGAACAACAGAAAGATATATGGGAAAAACGTTCATGCAGCCTGCAATTTGTTGCGGGCGTCCATCAGTGTTACTGTTCACCGGCAGCTCTTCGAATTAAATCCTTTCCTCACCTCTTTTCCGGTTTGGTCATTCAGTGCTACCCAAACAGCATACGACATCGCAACCCGCCAAGTGCGTTCCCGACAGCGCCGGAACGAGCACTCAGATCCGGGCGGAGACATTTCCTGACGTCATGGCTATTGCCTTCGAGACTCTGGAAGGGCGCATGCTCACTGATGCCGATCAAATAATTCTGAGAGTCAATAAGGCCTTCACCCGAATCACGGGCTACAGCGCGCAGGACGCAGTCGGGAAGAATCCCTCCTTCCTCGGCTCGGGGCTGCATGATGCTGCTTTCTTCGCGTCCATGAGCGAGCAACTCGAACAGGCGGGCGGATGGCAGGGCGAAATATGGAACCGTCGCAAGAATGGCGAGGTATATCCGCAATGGCTGGCCATTACCGCAGTGAAGTCCGATGCCGGCCACCCGACGCACTACCTGGGCACGCTGACGGACATCAGCGAGCGTAAGTCGGTCGAAAACGAGCTGCGCAGTCTGGCCTTTTACGACCCCCTCACGCGCCTGCCGAATCGGCGATTGCTCCTTGATCGATTGCAGAAGGCGATGACGGCCGGCACCAGAAGCGGGATGGCGGGTGCCGTGATGCTGCTTGATCTGGACAACTTCAAAACTCTCAATGACTCGCTCGGCCACGATATCGGCGATCAGGTCTTGATCGAGACGGCGCGGCGCATGGAATCCGCCGTACGGCAGGGCGACACGGTGGCGCGCATGGGGGGCGATGAATTCGTGGTCATGCTCGAGGGGCTGGACACCGAGGGTTTGGCCGCCGTTCAGGCCGAGTCCGTAGCAAGAAAAATCCTTGCGGCGCTCAGTCGAACCCACACGCTGACGTACCACGAATCGCGGAGTAGTGAACAGAATCCGCAGAAAGCCATCGAGTACCGCTGCACCTCAAGCATCGGCATCGCAATCTTTCTCGGCGAGCAGGACAGTGTCGCGGCACTGCTGAAGAAGGCGGATCTGGCGATGTATCAATCCAAGGCCGCCGGTCGCAATTCGGTAAGCTTTTTTGACTGCGATATCCACGATGTATTTACCGCACGAATGGTGCTGTACACAGAGATTCAGGAGGCCATTCAAGCCGGGCAGTTCGTCATCCACTACCATCCGCTGGAAAACGGTGATGGCAGCATGACCGAAGCCGAGGCATTGATTCGCTGGCAGCATCCGCAGCGAGGCTTGCTGCATCCGGCTGAATTCATTCCGCTGGCGGAACAAAATCGACAGATCATCGAACTGGATCACTGGGTTCTGATCTGTACGTGCCGGCAATTGGCCGCATGGGCCATCTCACCGAAAAGAGCTCACCTTTGCATCACGGTGAATATCAGCCATCAGACATTCAACCAGGAAGACTTCGTCAAACTGGTGCTGGATGCCCTGCAGAAAACCGGTGCCAACCCGCGGCTCCTGCGACTCGAATTCACGGAAAAGCTGGTGCTGGACGATGTCGGCAAAGCCATCGCAAAGATGGCTGCGCTGGGCGAGGCGGGTGTGAGCTTCTCGCTCGACGACTTCGGCAGCGGCGACTCGTCGCTGACCTACCTGAAGCGCCTGCCGCTTCATCAACTGAAGATCAGCCGTTTGCTGGTGCATGACATGAACACCGATACCGAAGCCGCATCGCTGGTCTATACCGTGATCGCACTGGCGAAGAGCCTGGGCCTTACCGTCATCGCCAAAGGCGCCGAAACGCCGGCGCAGCAAGCCCTGCTGTTCGATCAACACTGCGATGCGGACCAGAGCCATCTATGCTGCGAACCCATGCCATTGGCGGAGTTTGAGCGGTTTCTCGACGAGCGCTAACGTGTAACCGGTTCCTCCCCTTGAAAGGGAGGGAGAAGTGCTCTGCCCCGATTACGTTAGCCCTTATGGGCGCCCCCCGATCATCGACGCCTGCGAGTTATGTCTAATCCAGTTTATTAGGTTATTTACGCAATCCTTTATTTTAATTGACTTTTATTAACTTATTGTCTAGTCTTCCAAGAATGGCGTCTCAAGGCATGAGAGCCCGTCGCCTGAAACCGTTGAAAAAGCCGTCATTCAACTTGAGTCGTTGTTGGCAATCGCGCCACACGGAATCGGTCACAACGGTAAGGCAGCCAAACTTGGAGGCAGAAAATGCGACTGATCCTGAATGCTATGCAAGGCGTAGCGCTGATGACGATGATTGGGTCGTTCTCCGCGGTGGCAGCACAGGAGGCGTTTTATGGCGGGGTTGGCATCGGCGCCGCCAAGACACGTATCGGCAAGAATCCACTTGGCATTACCGGTGCCACCGCAACTGCGCTGTCAAGAGACGAAAACGATATTGGCGCCAAGATTTTTTTCGGTTATCGCATGCATCCGTATTGGGCAGCCGAGGCCGGCTATGTCGATCTCGGCATGACCAGCGCCAAACGCAGCATGTCGGCCCCGGGCATTGGCAGTATCTCCATGGATTCCAGCAACACCGGGTATTTCATCGATCTCGTCGGCAGGATGCCGATCGGGAACGGCATCTCCCTGATCGGCAAGGTCGGCCAGATCGCATCCGAAAACCGAAAGAAATTATCGGCCGGCGGTGCAGTAAGCCTGGCACCGGGGACGGCCTCGAGATACAAGGAAAGAGAAACCAACTGGAAATACGGGGCCGGCGCAGAGTACGAAATCAGCAAGACGATGGCGGCGCGTGGTGAAGTGGAGCTGTACCGAAAACTCGGCAACGACGCTGCCGGGGGCGAAAACGAGGCGGGCTTGTTTTCGCTGAATCTGCTGGTCAAGTTTAAGTAGCGGCGACGCACACACACCATTGCCGGCACGCCGTTGCCGGATCAGGGCGTTCTCCCGGCTGTTGACGTGCGCCCCGTTGGCCGCTATAAACAGGGCGGTGGCAAATGAATGGATTGTTCATTGCACAAATGCTAATCGTACCGGTTTCGGCAAGACCATGACAGATCAAGTTCTCCCGGCTGACCCTCCCACTTTTGCAGAGCGCTTGCGTGCTGCAGGCATTGAACCGGACGATAGCGACGAGATGCGCCTGAACAAGTCGTTGTTGATGCTGGCAACAGGCTTGGTCTGCGTATCGATGATGCTGTGGGCGGCTCTATATTGGTTGCTTGGCTCGGCTCTTTCGATGAATGTGCCGATATTGTTTCTGTTGCTCCTGGCCGGCAACATGATGTTTTTCATCGCGACACGCCGCTTTGATTTTTTCCGTATTTCGCAACTGGGCCTGCTCCTGTTCCTTCCTTATGTGGCGCAGTGGATGACGGGGAATCTGATCACCTCGAGCGGGATCATTCTGTGGGGGTTGCTGGGGCCGATCGGAGCAATTCTATGTATCGGCGCACGCCAGTCCCTGGGGTGGTTTATCGCCTGGGTGGTGCTTGCGGCCCTGTCGGGTGCGGTGGACTATTATTTGATGGATATGGTGGTACTGCAGAAGTCGGTGACTGCATTGCGCATAAGCCTGCTCTTCTTTACTCTCAACTTCATCAGCGTCGCCGCGATCAGCTATGCGCTGCTGCTCTATTCGATTGAGCAAAAACGCCTGATGCAGGAGCGCCTGGAGCAGTCTCGCCGGCAGTTGGAAGCCGCATCCGAAGCCGCGGACAACCTGATGCGCGGTCCGGTGATCTTTATTTGATGGTCAGCGCGGGTTCTTCTCGATCCAACTCCTGACCTTTGAAACCGCCTGAGCGCGGTTCAGTACGTCGAGCTTGCGGAATATCCTTTGCAGGTGGTTCTTGACGGTGAAGAAGCTGATGTCAAGGATCTGCCCGATTTCACTATTCGTCTTGCCCAGGCAGACCCACTGCATGATCTGTATCTCCCGTTCCGATAAACTCCCCGGAATGGCTTCCCCTGATTTCCCTCCATTGGCGGTATCGCTGTCTCCTTCGATACCGGCTTTGATCTCTGGGAAATCCGGGTATTGCACCGGAAGGTGCGCTACCTGCCTTGATGCGGCATCCATGTAGGGCAGCAGAAGTTTGAATGCGCTGACGGCCTCTTCGGTGACGAGCCGGTTGGCGCTCAGCGCAATGTACAGGCAATCATGCCTGCCGCGCTCATCCTTGATGCCTTGGACCATTGCCGAGCGCATCAATGCCAGTGCGGAGCCAAATTCGCCATCCGGCTTCCCGAAGTTCATGCTGCCGTTTTCCTCGGTAAGAGACAAGCAGATGGGGGTGCGGTTCGATGCTTCCCAGCGCTGGAAAAGATCCTGGAGGGTCGGCATCAGCTGCCACTTGTCTACTTCCGTGGTTCGAACCCCCGTAAGGTAGGACACGATATCAATATGCACCAAGCCCAGGGAGAAGTCACCCCATGCCGTCAGAAGGATATCGTGCGGAATGAAGTGCTGGATATCGTCATGCAGCCAGTTGAACAAATCTTGATGGCGGTTGATGTCCAACGAATCCCGAATGATCTTCAGGAAGCACTTCATTTCATGCTCGGGCAGGGTCGAAAGAAAAGTCATTAGGCTGTTTGCGCGCGAGACGATCTTTCAATAAGACTCGATAATTTGAAAGCGTCCGGCTTCGAGAGTGCCTAGGCGCGGGCAAATGTAGATAAATTGATCAGAATCATTCTAACCACTTGTTTAAGTAATCTGAATGGTTTTTATGGGTTTTTTCCCTTGAGGGTAGCCTCTTCGGGCTATTGCACAACTTGACAAGTCGTTTTAGGCTTGAAGTATCGCCGCACAGTATTGCCAAAATATTGCCACACAGATAGAAACCTTGAAATAAAAGTAATGGCTTTTGCGATATTCGGAAGTTTCTGATGGCGCCAACTGATTTGAGCGGCAATTTGCCGACAGGATCAACGGCAACCGGGTTGTGACATATGCCCAGCGTCGGAACAATGTCGTGTGATAGCCTCTTTGCAATTGAAGCTTTTCGCATTTTAACCAGATACGCTCGCCTCGAATAATGAGTCTGACCCCTTAATGAGCCTGACCCCCTGCCCAAATATTTACTCAAACTTCGAATACCTCGGGGCGGCGAGCGCATACACCGACGACGTGTATGAAGCTATTGGGGTTGCACCGCTGTTTGATCGCTTCAGCAAGAACGAGATTGCGGCGCTCTGCCAGTTCATGCACTGCTTCGTCGCCCCGCGTGGCGGTATGCTCCTGGCGGAGGGCGACGAAGGCGACTATGCGCTTATCATCCTCAGCGGCAATGTCGGCGTGCAAAAACTGAGCCCGGAGGGCGAACTGGTAACTATCGCCAGTGTATGTCGTGGCTCTTCTCTGGGTGAAATGTCCCTCATCGACGGCGAGCGCCGTTTTGCCAGTTGCGTAGCGACCGAACCGACTGACTTCGCGGTCTTTACCCGTGCCGATCTCAACGAAATGCTGCTGAGGCATCCGCGTCTGGCCAACAAGTTCCTCATCAAGCTGATGCAGATACTTGTCGGTCGCCTGCGCACCACGGGCAATCTGCTGCTGTCGAACTACTCGACTGTAATGAAAGAACATCCGCCCAAGGCGTGCGAAGCGCCCACCAAAAAAACTCACAGGATGTGACGCGGACGGGTTCGCCAGTGAGCCGCCCGACACCGCGAAATCGCCCTTGTCAGCTCCGATCGGCCTTAGTCCGATAAAATACCGGCATGCGTCTATTTTCAACCCCTCAGTGGCTTGGCACGTGAATCCGGCTGAGTCGTACCCTTCTGAGGCTTGACATGTTTCTGACCCCTGGAGCAGGGCGCTCCGTACTGCAGCGCCGCAGCAGCATCAGCAACACCCTGCAGGCAGGCCTCGACGGTCTGGCCGTGCTCGGCGTCGCCTATTGGCTGGTCGATTACCACATCGGCGACATCACCGCCGAATACACCATCATGATCCTGCTGCTGATGGGCGCGCTGGCGGTCATCTACGACCACTACGCCATCTATCGCAGCAACGTCAATTTCACCCGCAAGGTCTACACGCTTTTCAAGGCCTGGACCGCCACGTTCGCCTTTCTTTTTATCATGGCCTTCCTCACCAAGCAGAGCGAACAATACTCGCGTGTTCTGGTGGGCCAGCTCTTTGTTGCCGGCTACGCATCGCAACTGGCGCTCCACGTGCTCATGCGCGCCATGCAGGGAACCATCCTCAAGCATGCCCACAAGCCCGAGAACGCCCTGATCATCGGCACCGGCCGGCTCGCCAACTTCCTCTACCTTAAAATTTCATCCAACCCCTGGATGGACACCCGTGTGGTCGGCTGCGTGCAGATCAAGGCCGGCGAAGCGGCCACCACACCTGCCGTCACGCCCCCTGTTACACCCGATGCAGCCGGCGAAGCCGGCAAGTATCCCCCGCTTTTGGGCGACATCAACGGGCTCGAAGAACTCATCGAACGCCACGATGTGCGCACGGTGTATTTCGTCACCCCGCTGGATAGCGCCGAGGTGATCGAGGATCTCTACTTCAAGCTGCTCGACAAGCACATCACCGTGCATTGGATTCCCGATATCTTTTCGCTGCGCCTGGTCAATCACAGCGTACGCGAAATCGCCGGCATTCCGGTGATCACCCTGTCCGAAACGCCGCTGACCGGCACCCGTCTGCTGATCAAGAGTCTCGAAGACTTCGTTCTCTCGGCGCTCATCCTGATCCTGATCTCGCCGATCCTGCTGCTGGTCGCGATCGCCATCAAGCTGGACAGCCCGGGTCCGGTTTTCTTCCGCCAACAGCGCATGGGCTGGAACGGCAAGATATTCCGCATCTGGAAATTCCGCAGCATGCAAGTGCATCAACCCGAAAACGGCGTTGTCGTGCAGGCGCAGAAGAACGACCCGCGCGTCACCCGCGTCGGCGCCTTCATCCGCCGCACCAGCCTTGATGAACTGCCCCAGGTGTTCAATGTGCTGATGGGCGAAATGTCCCTGGTCGGGCCGCGGCCGCACGCCATCCAGCATGACGAAGAATACTCGCGCCGGATTGCCGACTACTTCGCCCGCCACAACATCAAGCCTGGCATCACCGGGCTGGCCCAGGTGCGTGGCTACAGGGGTGAAACCCGGGACATCGAACAGATGATTCAGCGCGTCGAATCCGACATCGAGTACATCAACAACTGGTCGCTCGCGCTAGACATCTCGATCCTGCTGCGCACCGTTACCGTCTTCACCGGTAAAAACGCCTACTGACGACTGAAAAAGTCGGCGCCGGCAGGACGGCATACGGGTAAGCAAGTAATTGTGATTGCCATGGAAAGCATAAAAGGCGATCCGATACTTGAGATAGCGAAGCGGCTAGGCGAAAGAATTCGCGCTGCCCGCATTCGTCGCAAACTGAGGCAGGAGGATCTGGCGCGACGCACGGGGTTGTCTCGTACCTCCATCCAGAATATCGAGCGCGGCGATCCGGGGTGCTCACTGGCAGTCATATTCCAGGTGCTCTGGAACCTTGGCCTGGCCAACGAAATCGAACTGATTGCCGATCCCGGCCTTGATCGGGACGGCCTATCCTTGGCCCTAAGCGCAGACAAGAAGCGCGTATTCGTGCCGAAAAAGGTCGACGATGATTTCTAGCCTGTTCATCTGGAACTTTCTGCCGGGTGCGACGAAGCCCTATCGTGGCCGGGCGGCTGGACATCGAGCGTACCCGCATTAACAGGCTGTTGCGCGCCTGGCGTGGCGGGTGTTCGTCCGCGGAGTTCATGCCTCCGGCTCATATAGCTCCGTGATTAGTCCGAACGGGCCATTGAACGGGCTCGGCGCACCACCTCACCATACCTGAACAAAAAAATACAACTAAACAAGGCGTTAAACCTCTCGTGAATCGGTCTTGCCGCTATTGTGGTCACCCTCCGGATCAATCGTGTTCGGCATTAGTCCGAACGGGCCATTGTCCGGCAAGCTATAGGTGAATAGTATTTAGGCCATGAACAAGGAGTCCAATCATGGCCACTGCAACTAAATCGCTACTCGCATCCCTGCTGTTCGCCTTCGCTGGCGTGGCCAGCGCGTCTGGTCTGTACATTGGTGGACCGAATGGACCGGCTAATGTAGGTTTTTCGCTATATGATGCCCCCCCGTCTACGGTGACCGGTGTATACGGCGATGGTACCTTGGGTACGCTCATGACCAACGCGGCCGGTACCGTCACTGCGACTTACCTGGGTGACGAGAGCGGTTACGACAACTTCTACAAGTTCTACTTGTCGACGGCTATCAATAACACCCTCTACGAAGATAGCCGTTTGCCCTTGGGCTCCGGTTCTGTCGGTACCTCGATCATCACAACCGTTGCGGCGGGCGCTACGATCCCGTTCATGTACAAGG
>JBIJDJ010000219.1:0-4869 GCA_044344175.1 Sulfuritalea sp. | reverse complement strand
GTGTATGGCGCCGGCGTGGGGCGCTTTCACAAGCCGCATTTTTTCCTCGGCCAGCTCGATCGCGAGGAACAGCGAGGTGATGCGCACCTGCTGGTCTGCGGCTGCGAATATGCGCGCGACGTCTCGACGATTCCGGCGGCATCCCAGGGCAGCACGCTGATCGTTCGCCGCGAGGCGCTGCGACAGTGGCTGTGGGAAAAGGCCGAGGGCTGGAACGTGAAGCAGCAGGATGGTGCGCTCAAGTCGGCGCTGCTCGGCTACGGCTTCGATGTCGACCCGCCGGCGGCCATCGAGCGCATGAGCGAGCGCGAGATCGAAACCCTGGTGCTGCACGAGGAGGGCGAACTCGCCGCCGGCCGCCTGCTCGGCGAAGCGTGGGCGCGCAAGCTGGACGGCTTCACCGGCAAGCGCGCCGAACTGCTGGCGCGCGCCGTGCGCGACAACCTCGCGGATTGCCTGGTGACGCTGCCGGCTCTGTTGCAACGGGGCGCAACCGATTCGCTGCACTTCTGGTTTTCCACCTTCGACGGCCTGCGCCGCGAACTGTTTCCGCGCCTGGTCGCGGCCTACTCAATAGTCGGCGCTGGCGACACGGTGCTTCTGGCGGCCGCCGCAGCGGCAGGCCGCATCCATTTCGCCGCGCTCGGCCAGCGCCTGCTCGACATGGACGAGGCCGCCATCGAGGCGCTCTCGCACGAGGCCGCCGCGATCGCGCTGTAGGGGCTGGCCTTGCAAAATCATCCTGAAAAACTCAGTTGAACCACAGAGGCACAGAGAACACAGAGGAAAAACAAAGTGCTGCGCGGTAATGCCGGATCACCCAACGGGTGAGAGGCTGCCGACCCAAAAGGCATTGATTCATCGCCTTTCTCTGTGCCTCTGTGTCTCTGTGGTGAGGTTTTTAGGATCATTCCCTGATCGCTTCGACGGCGATGTTGAGAGTGACTTCGTCACCGACGTAGGGCACGTTTTTCCCCATGTTGAATTCGGAACGCTTGACCTTGGCGACTGCATTGGCGCCGAGCGCGTCCTTCTTCAGCATCGGGTGCGGCATGGAATGGAAGTTGGTTACGGTCAGGGTTACCGGCTTCGTCACGCCCTTGATCGTCAGATTGCCGTCGACGGCCACCGGCTTGTCGCCATCGAACTTGACCGCGGTCGACTTGAAGGTGATGGCGGGATATTTCTCGGTATTGAAGTAGTCCTCGCCCTGGATGTGGCCGTTGAACAGCGCATAGCCGGTGTTGACCGACTTGGCATCGATCGTCACATCCACTGATCCGGTCTTTGCGGCGCGATCGAGGATGATCTTGCCGCTGGTCCGGTCGAAACGGTGCTGCTGGTTGGAGTAGCCGAAGTGGTTGTATTCGAAGCGCGGGAAGGTATGGGTCGGATCGATGTTGTAGGTTTCGGGAGCGGCGAAGGCAGCGGCAGAGACGGCGCTTAGGGTGCATGCGGAAACAACGAGAGCGAGTTTGTTCATGGGTTTTTCTCCTGAATGAAAATGGGTAAGGCCTATTTCGCGGCGGCTGTGCTTGCAGTGGCCAGCAGACGGAACTTTATCTGGACTTCGTTGGCGACGGTACCGAAGTCGGCCCATATGCCGTCGCCAATGGCGTAATCGGCGCGCTTGAGCACCAGGCTGCCTTCGAAGGTGGCGCTGTTGCCTTGCTGGGTCACGGTGACCGGCGTGGTCAGGTCCTGCGTCCTGCCCTTGATGGTCATCTTGCCGGCGACTTCGTAGCGGTTGCCGCCCAGGGGCTTGACGGAGGTCGACACGAACTTCGCGACCGGGAAGGCCCTGGTATCGAACCAGGCTTTGTTCGCGACTTCGTCATCGGCATCTTTCGAGCCGGCATCGATGCTGGCCAGGTCGATTTCCAGCTCGGCTTTGGCCGCCGCCGGTTTGGCCGGGTCGAAGGAAAGCTTGCTGCGGAAGCTCTTGAAGCGGCCTTCGACCGGCACGTTCATCTGCTTCGAAACAAAGCTGAGCGAGCTCTTGTTGAGTTGCATTTGATTGAATTCGATGGCCTGCGCGGCCGGCGCAAGGCTCAGCAAAGCGGCGGCAAGGGGAGGGCCGAACAGTCTGCAGGTCATTTCGTGTTATATGGACGCCTCCCGTTTGCAAGGACGAATTGGTGTGTTGGGACAGATAGGCTGCAGTTTTATATCCGGCCTGTTGTGCAAGTCGAAACCTGCTGGCCCTGATGGAATCCGCTGACCCACGCCTCATTTCTCCAAAGGACTCGAAGTCCAGAACGAAATCCAGGTTTGGTGGGTCACGGTCTGACCTGTTTGCCATCACACTTTTTCGTACCTTCGCAACCTTTACGGCGTGCCGTTCCTTTCTATCAAAGTGATTGATACACGTTGTGCGCCAGCCCTAAGCAGGCTGACTCACAAACCCTTTCTGGTACGTCCGCTCATGGGCCAGCAAAGCCCAGATCGTGCGCGCCATCTTGTTGGCCAGCGCCACCACCGCGACATTCAGCGGTCGGCGTTGGCGTAGTTCAGTAATCCATGGAGCCGGTTCCTTGGCGTGGGTCAGCACCGACCGTGCACCATGAATCAGCAACGTTCGCAGGTAGCTATCCCCCCGCTTGCTTATCCCCAGCAGCCGGATTCGCCCGCCCGTGCCCGTTTGCCTTGGCACCAATCCAAGCCAGGCGGCAAACTCCCGCCCTGACTTGAATGCCTTGGCATCGCCCATCGTGGCTACCGCCGCGGTGGCGGTCAGCAGTCCGACCCCCGGAATCTCGGCGATACGCTTGCTAGCGGCGTCTTCCTTGAGCCACACCTTCAGTCGCCGCTCGATCTCTCCGATCTGCTCGTCGAGTTGGCCGATCCTCGCCCACTGCTCGCGCAGGGTATCGATCACCATCGCAGGCAGTCGATCCGACAGGCGCTGCAATGCTTCGGCAATTCCTTTCTTGACGCCTGCCTTGCCCTGCGGCATGACTTCGCCGTATTCGGTCAGGAGCCCCCGCAGACCATTGATCTGGGCGGTACGGAATTTCACCAATTGCTGGCGCATGCGGTGCAGGGCCAGGATCGCTTGTTGTTCTTCGGTCTTGACCGCGACCGCTTTGACGCCTGGTTGCTGAACCGCCGTCCAGATGGCACGCGCATCATGTACGTCGCTCTTGTTGCCACCCACGAAGGGACGGACTGCCTTGGCCGGCATCATTTTGATCTGGTGACCCATCGCCGCGAGTTTCCTGGCCCAGTGCTGCGATCCTCCGCAAGCTTCCATGCCGATCAGGCAGGGCGCCCGATTGGCAAAGTGTTCCAGGAACTTCTCGCGCTTGAGTTGCACACTCACGATCTCTCCGGTTTCCTGTTCAATCCAGTGCAGTTGAAACACCCGCTTCGCCGTATCCACGCCTACTACTGTTTTGCTAAGATTCATTTCGGACCCTCCGGTTTGCCTGTGAAGAATTTCAATTCTTCCACCTTGGGCACTTCGATGCCGTCGGCCCGTGAGGGTCCACCCCCTTACCCATCCACTACCGCAGACTTATCCATGGCGCCGGGCGCCGGCGGTCCCTCTATGACCAGAGGTGACCGGCGCGGTGGATAAGTCGTGTTCAGCGCTCGGGGGTGGGAGGCGTCCATACCATTTCTCCGCTGGCAGTGCCGAGAAAAGGGATCATGCGCGCCAGTACCTCGTCGCGGTCGGAAAAATGGTGCTTGAGTGCCGCACCGAAGTGGGCGACCACCAGTGCCGCCATGCTGAAGTTGAGCAGCATGTGAAGTTGCTGCAGAAGATCGCCCAGTTCCTTGTCCTTGTCCAGCAGGTCCGGCAGCGGCAATACGCCGAACCAGACGGTCTGAAAGCCCTTGGCCGAACTCATCAGCCAGCCGGAAATCGGCACGGCGACCATCAGCAGATAAAGCAGTATATGCGTTGCGCCGGCGATGTTTCGCTGCCAGGCCGGCATGGCGGCGGGCAGTGCGGGCGGAGTATGCAGCAGGCGCCAGCCCAGGCGCAGCACGACGCACAGGAAGATCGTCACGCCGGCCCATTTGTGCCAGGAGTAGATCCTGAGTTTCTGCGGCGACAGCGGCAGGTCGACCATGTACAGGCCGACCGAAAAGCTGCCGATGATGGCCACCGCGATCAGCCAGTGCAGGCCGATGGCAACGCGACTGTAGCGTGTGTCGAAACCTGGGGTAGGCGCAGGGCTGGGGCTCATGGTGTTGGCGGGTGCGCCGGCTTCGTTGGGGGAAACGCGAGGCAGTCTACATGTCGCGCCGGGGATTGAAAAGATCGGCCGCTGCAATGACCGGGACGTGCGAGCCAGGCATACGACTTGTTTCGCGCGAAAAAGTTCAGGCTCCCTGGGGCAGGCGGCCGGAGTCATATCCCGCCAGGGGGTACCGTCCCGGATACCAAGGCATCGGGGACATATAATCGCGCAATGCCACGCTTTGCCGCGAACCTTTCCTTCCTGTTCACCGAGCGTCCCTTTTTCGAGCGCTTCGCGGCGGCGCGCGCCGCGGGCTTTGCTGCGGTCGAGTTCCATTTCCCCTATGAGTTCGACCGCGCGGCGCTGGCCGAGGTGGTGCTGACCTCGGGGCTGGAAGTCGTGCTGTTCAACCTGCCGGCGGGCGATTGGGCCGCGGGCGAGCGCGGCATCGCCTGCCATCCGCGACGTATCGCCGAGTTTCAGGACGGTGTCGGCCTCGCCATCGACTACGCGCGGTTGCTCGGCTGCACCCGGCTCAATTGCCTGGCGGGTATCGCGCCGGGCGAAATCACTGACGACAAGGCGCGCGAAACCCTGATCGAGAACCTGCGCTTTGCCGCCGCGGTGACTGCGCGCGCGGGCATCCAGCTCGTCCTGGAACCGCTCAACACGCGCGACA
>JBIJDJ010000218.1:0-4941 GCA_044344175.1 Sulfuritalea sp. | reverse complement strand
GAACTCGCCGCGTTCGCGCATGGCGAGAAAGCGCTGGCCGTCGATGAAATGGTATTCGCGGCCGTTCTGCTCACCCGGGCGCGGCGCGCGGGTGGTGAAGGAAATCGAGTGCTGCACGTTGGTGTCGTCGGCCAGCAGGCGGCCGACCAGCGTGGTCTTGCCGGCGCCGGAAGGCGCCGCGACGATGAACAAGGTACCTGAGGGCATGGCGCTCCAGACTTGAGATTGATCAATCCCGTGCGGACCGGGACTGTACTAGTATACGCGGCCTATGCGTCGATCCGCCCGTTTCCGCCCGTTTCGCCATTCCCCCGCCTGGCTGCTCGCCATCGGGCTGTTCGCCATGGCGCTGCAGGCCATGGGCGGCATCGGGCTCATGCCGCACATTTCCGCCGGCGGCGTGCAGATCGAGATATGCACCAGCAAGGGGGTCAGCAAGCTCGCGGTGACGTCGCCCTCGGGCCGGACATCGTTGCCCACCAATGTGCCCGATGCCGGCCATCAGGACTGCTGCACGCTGTGTGCCGCCAGCGCGCCGCTGTTGCTGGCCGACGCTGCAATCGGCGTGCCGCCGGCGCCGACTTTTCGCAGCATCTTTGTCGCCGACTCCTTCCCCCGGTCCTCCACCACCGCCTGGCTGTCGCACCCGCCGCGCGGCCCTCCCCAAGCCTGATCCTCCGCATTCCGCCGGCAACCGTGGCGGACAAAGTCGCGCCCGTCTGAGCCGGGCGCATCGACGACGAACGAGGAGCAGGACCATGCTGGCAACCATGGCAACACCGGCAGCGGCGAACACGCTGCCGACCGTGCAGTTACGCAAAATACCCATCGGCGAGCGCATCTACGCCGCCGGCAGCGAAGGCATCGCCTGGCGCATCAGGAGCGGCGCCGTGCGTCTTGACCGCGTCACCCCCGAGGGCAGCAATTACGCCGGACTGGCCTTGCGCGGCGATGTCATCGGCGCCGAAACGCTGCTGTTCGGCACCTACAGCTTCGCCGCCTGCGCCATCGGCGACTGCGAACTGGAACCCTGGCTCGCCGCCGACAAGGCGCTTACCGGAGAAAGCCTGCTGCAGACGCTGGCCGCCGCCGAGCGCCGCGCCGCCGATGCGCTGGCCTTGCGCGCCGGCGAGGCATTCGAACGCGTGCGCCAGTTGTGCCTGTTGCTGGCGCGTTATTGCGACGAAGGCCACAGGGAAATCACGATTCCCGAACTGCGCGACATGGCGGCGATCACCAACCTTACCGAAGAAACGGTGTCGCGCGCCATGAGTCGCCTGCGCCGGCTCGGCCTGCTGCAACGCCAGGGCCGCCGCCACGGCCTGATGCAGGTCGCCGATCCGGCGTTCGCGATTTAGTTTTCGATCACATCCCCGTTACTGCATCACCCCGTCACCACTACCAAGGAGCCAACATGAAACGCATCACTCTCGCCGCACTGATTTTCGCCGCCTTTCCCGTCATGGCCCAGGTCACCGTCAAGGATCCCTGGGTGCGCGCCACCGTCTCGGCGCAAAAGGCCACCGGGGCCTTCATGCAGATCACCTCGGCCCAGGACGCGCGCCTGGTCGAAGCCAGTTCGCCCGTCGCCGGCGTGGTCGAAGTGCATGAGATGGTAATGGAAAAGGACGTCATGAAAATGCGCGCCGTCAAGGGCCTCGACCTGCCCGCCGGCAAGACTGTCGAACTGAAACCTGGCGGCTATCACGTCATGCTGATGGACCTGAAGCAGCAGATGAAGGAAGGCGACACCGTGCCCGTGACCCTGGTGGTCGAAGGCAAGGACAAGAAGCGCAGCACGATCGAAGTCAAGGCGCCGGTCAAGCCGCTGACTGCCGCAAGCAAGCCGGAAGCTGAACACAAGCATTGATTGATCTGCAGGCCAATCAGACGATCAGGATGAGGTATCGGCTGGAATGGGACAAGCTTGCCGGGCTGCTGCTGGTTGTGGCCCTGCACGCTGCCGCCCTGTGGGGCCTGTGGAGTCATCGCCTGCTGCCGCCCCCCCAGGAGGCAATGACCCTGTTCGTGAATTTCATCGCCCCGCCGACGCCGAAGGCGGAAGAACCGCTCGTGCCGCCTCCGCCCAGGCTCCGCCCCGTGGAGAGACCCCAGCCGCAGCATTTGGTCGCCGCAGCGCCCGTGCTTTCGCCAACCGAGTATGTCGTTCCGTCGCCACCTCAGCCTGCTCCGATCATCGAGGCTCCACCGGCCCCGGTGTCGAAGCCAGTCGGCCCGGTGACTCTGGACTCCGAACTTTCGGTCTCCTGCCCCGAGCGCAGCGCACCCGGCTATCCGCTGCTGTCGCGCCGGATGGGGGAGACCGGCATCGTGGCGTTGCGTGTCGAACTCGACGAACAAGGCCACGTCAGTTCGGCTAGTGTCGCCACCGGCAGCGGTTTTGCGCGGCTTGATGAAGCCGCGCTGGCCGCTGTAAAAACCTGGCGCTGCAATCCCGCCCGACGCAATGGCCTGCCTGTGCGCGCTGTTGCCCTGCAACCCTTTAAATTTGTATTGCAAGGAAACTGAACCATGGAACAGGCCGCATTGAACGAGCTGGGCTTTGCCCACTTTCTCGCTCACACCGACGGCGTCGGCAAGCTGGTGCTCACGGCCTTGCTGCTGCTCTCGGTGGCGAGCTGGTATCTGATTGTCACGCGGGCCCTTGCCAACACCCTGGCGCAAAAGCGGGCCGAAAAATTTCTCGCCGGGTTTTGGGATGCGCCCTCCCTGGAGGACGTGAGCCGTGTGCTGGCCGCTCAGCCCATCGACAATGCCTTTGCCGAACTGGCGCAGCAGGCCCTGCAGGCGGCTAGCGACAGCGAGGCGCACAACCCGCACAAACTCGCGGCAGCCGGTGGACTCGGTGAATTTCTGACGCGGGTGCTGAGGAACGGCATCGACCAGGAAGCGGCGCGGGTCGAGCATGGCCTTACCGTGCTGGCCTCGGCGGGTTCGGCCGCACCCTATGTCGGCCTGTTCGGCACGGTGTGGGGCATCTACCATGCGCTGGTGCAGATCGGCGCATCTGCCATAAGCGGCGGTCAGGGCACGCTGGACAAGGTTGCCGGCCCGGTCGGCGAAGCACTGATCATGACCGCGCTGGGCCTGGCGGTGGCGATTCCCGCGGTGCTCGCCTACAACGCCTTCAACCGCCGCAACCGCATGTGGCTGGCAAGGCTCGATGCCTTCGCCCACGATCTCTACGTGCTGACCACCGTCGGCGCGCCGGCGCGGAGGAACTGTGATGACGATCGGCAGTTTCAACGGACGCAGCCAGCAAACGCCGATGGCGGACATGAACGTGGTGCCGCTGGTGGATGTGATGCTGGTGCTGCTGGTGATCTTCATCGTCACCGCGCCGCTCCTGACGCACTCGGTCAAGATCGACCTGCCCAAGGTATCCTCGAGCGCCAATCACACCCGCCCGGAGCATATCGAGTTCGGCATTCGCGAGGGCGGCGAGCTGTTCTGGAACGGCGAGAAGCTCACGCTTGCCGATCTCGGATCACGCTTCGCAGTGGCGGCGAAACAGCAGCCGCAACCCGAACTGCATATCCGCGCCGACCGCAACGCGCGCTACGAGAGCGTTGCATTGGTCATGAGCGCGGCGGCGAAAGCCGGCCTGACGCGAATCGGTTTTGTCACCGATCCGGCGGCGGGATCGTGATATGCACCGCTGCGCTTCATCGCCGCGCGGCAGGACGGCGAACTGTGGGGACGGCTGGTCGAATCCGCCGTCGGCGCGCACTTGTGCAATACCGCGCCGGCGGGAATGACAGTGACCTACTGGCGGGAGCGCAATT
The DNA here is from genome assembly GCA_044344175.1 of Sulfuritalea sp. GTDB lineage: Bacteria > Pseudomonadota > Gammaproteobacteria > Burkholderiales > Rhodocyclaceae > Sulfuritalea. Next base: position 1,135 of record JBIJDJ010000218.1, on the reverse strand, counting down.
TCGAAGTCGATTTCGTCCTTCGACACGGCGGCTCGGTCATCGGCGTGGAAGTGAAGAGCGGCAGGAACAAGGGGTCGCTGGCGGGGCTGGAACGTTTTACCCGCGACTTCGGCACCCGGCCCGGTCTGGTGGTCGGCACGGGGGGCATTCCCCTGCCGCAGTTTCTCGAACGACCGGCAGCGGAATGGGTCGCTGCCTAACGCTCATGACAACGAGAGCCACCCGCAGAGAATGAAACACGCGAAAAGCAAAATTGACGGCCCCCACTCCCCGGCCCTCGCCCGGGCGAGGGTGACGGCTTGCCCGCTGCGCTCGATTGTCATACCCCGCTCCGGATGCGTTGTTTCACGTTAAGCATGGTCGACGTGACTCCTTCCGAATCCGATTCCAACCTGCGGCTGAATCAGCGCCGTGCGGTGATTTTGCGCTGGTGGCTGCTCGCCGCCGTCACGCTCGCCGTGTCGTCAGCGCCGACTTTGCTCTATATCGCCCTGCCGCGAGTGCCGATGTTTACGCTGTTGGCATTGATGGCGGTCTTCAATGCCTACGTGCAGTGGCGCGTACAGGGCGACGAGCCGGTCAGCGCCAGCGAATTGTTCGGCCAGTTGTGCGTCGATCTGGCGGCGCTGGCAATCCTGTTGTATCTGTCGGGCGGTGCGGCCAACCCGCTGATCTCCTTCCTGCTGGTGCCGGTCGCCGTGGCGGCATTGTCCCTGCCCGGAACCCTGACCGCGGCCGTTGCGCTGCTGGCCATCGCGCTGTATTCCCTGTTGATGTGGCAGTTCCTGCCGCTGCCGGTGGCCGACGCCGAGCGCGCAACCCGCCTGCACCTGGCCGGGATGTGGCTGACCTTCGTGGTTTCCGCGACCATGATCGCCTGGTTCGTGGCGCGCATGACGGCATCGATTCATGAACGCGACAGCCGACTGGCTGCCGCGCGCGAGCAGGCGTTGCGCGATGAACGCATGGTGGCGCTCGGCGCGCTGGCGGCCGGTGCCGCGCATGAGCTGGGCACGCCGCTGGCAACCATGGCCGTGGTCGTCGGCGAACTGGAACGGGATGCCGGTCTCGATGTCGCGACGCGCGAGGATCTGGCCGTGGTGAGGGAGCAGATTGCGCTGTGCAAGGGCATCAT
>JBIJDJ010000217.1:0-4957 GCA_044344175.1 Sulfuritalea sp. | reverse complement strand
TGCAGGGCAATGGTGCGTTTGCAGTACTTGAGGGCGAATTCGACCTGGTGCAGGGAAACCAGAACCGTGCAGCCCCGGTCGCGATTCATCGACGCCAGCAGTTCCATCACATTGCGCGCGGATTCCGGATCGAGCGAGGCGATCGGCTCGTCGGCGAGGACCACTTTTGCCCGCTGCACCATGCAACGCGCCAGCGCGGCGCGCTGCTGCTGGCCGCCGGACAGGGTGGCGGCGCGTTGCCAGGCAGACTGTTCTATGCCGACAGCGACCAGCGCTTCAAGCGCCTGCTGGCGTTCGGCCAGGGAAAAGCGCATCAGCAGGCTGCGCCACAGGCTGGTGCGATATAGCAGTCCGGTCAGGACGTTGGTCATCACCGGCAGCCGACCGACCAGGTTGAACTGCTGAAATACAAAGCCGATCTCGGCGCGCTGGCGCCGGATGGTCGCCGAGATCCTGCCTTCCTTCTGCACCACCTGATCGAGCACCACGATCTCGCCGGAATCGGCGGGCAGGAATCCGGCGATATGCCGCATCAGCGTCGACTTGCCGGAGCCGGAGGCGCCGATCAAGGCGACCATTTCCCCCGTCTGTATGTTCAGGCTGACATCGTCCAGCGCACGGCAGCTCGTAAACGCTTTGCTGAGTTTCCTGATTTCGATGGCGTTGGTCATGATGTTACGAACGAATTCCGGGTAAGGAAATGAAGCTGAAACATTCCGCCACGCATAATTCGGCTTTTTACATCCGGCCGTTGAATGACTTCCTGATCCAGCCCCGCCATTGTTTGCCGTGAATATTGCGGCGCGATGACCGAAATATGACCAAATCTTTACTCACCCAACCGCAACCAGGAGCAAACAGATGAACTTTCGCAAGGAATGCATGCGTATCGGGGGTGATCTTGTCGCGCGCGAGCGCGTCATCGAAGTCCGCAATCCCTACACCGGCGCCTGCCTCGGCTCGGTGCCCAAGGCTTCGGTCGGCGATGTACGCCGTGCATTCGAGATCGCCCATGCGTATCGCCCGCGTCTTTCACGCTACGAGCGTTCCGGGATTCTGCTGCGCGCCGCCGAAATCGTCGTCGAGCGCACAGAGGAAATCAGCGACCTGATCACCGCCGAGGCCGGCCTGTGCAAGAAGGACAGCCGCTACGAAGCCGGCCGCGTGCGCGACGTTCTGGTGTTCGGCGCCAACGCCGCGCTCGATGATGACGGTCAGATATTCTCCTGCGACATCACGCCGCACGGGCGCCAGCGCCGCGTATATACCCAGCGCGACCCGCTGCTTGGCGTCATATCCGCGATCACCCCGTTCAACCATCCGATGAATCAGGTGGCGCACAAGGTCGTCCCGTCCATCGCCACCAACAACCGCATGGTGCTGAAGCCCTCGGAAAAGGTGCCGTTCTCTGCATTGCTGCTGGCTGACATACTTTACGAAGCCGGCTTGCCGCCGGAAATGTTCCAGGTCGTCACCGGCGATCCGGCGGAAATCGGCGACGAGCTGTTGACCTATCCCGCCATCGACCTGGTGACCTTCACCGGTGGTGCCGCAATCGGCAAGTACATCGCGGCAAAAGTCGGCTACCGGCGCACGGTGCTCGAACTCGGCGGCAACGATCCCCTCATCGTGATGGACGACGCCGATCTCGACGAGGCGTCCAGCCTTGCCGTCGCCGGGTCCTACAAGAACTCGGGGCAACGCTGTACCGCCGTCAAGCGGATTCTGGTGCAGGCGTCGGTGGCCGACCGCTTTGTCGATCTGCTGGTCGAGAAAAGTCGGCGCTGGCGACACGGCGATCCGGCCGACGAAAACATGGACATGGGCACCGTGATCGACGCGGCAGCGGCCCGGCTCTTCGAATCCCGCGTGAACGAGGCCGTGGCCCAGGGTGCACGGCTGCTCCTCGGCAACCAGCGCCAGGAGGCGCTGTATTCGCCGACCGTGCTCGACCGTGTGCGACCGGAAATGACCCTGGTGCGCGAGGAAACTTTCGGGCCGGTATCCCCGGTGATCCGCTTCACCACGCTGGACGAAGCCATCGCCATCGTCAATGGCACGGCATTCGGCCTGTCTTCGGGGGTCTGTACCAACCGGCTCGACATCATCACGCGACTGGTGAACGAACTGCACGTCGGCAGTGTCAATGTGCGCGAAGTGCCGGGTTACCGGCTTGAACTCACCCCATTCGGCGGCATCAAGGATTCCGGCCTCGGCTATAAGGAAGGCGTCATCGAGGCCATGAAGAGCTTCACCAACGTCAAGACCTATTCCCTGCCCTGGCCCGCATGATCAGCACGGCCGTGACCGTGCTGGTGCTGTTGTCGGCGCTGATGCACGCCGGCTGGAACTATCTGGTCAAGGCCAGCCCGGATCGATTGCTGGATACCGTCGGGCTGGCCGTGGCCGCCAGCCTTGTATCCGCCTGCCTGCTGCCGTTCGTGCCTCTGCCTGCGGCCGCATGCTGGCCCTGGATGGGTTTGACCTTGTTCGTTCATGTCGGCTATTTCCTGACACTGATCGAAACCTACCGTCATGCCGACCTGTCGGTCGCTTACCCGTTGATGCGCGGCACGGCGCCGCTGCTGGTGGCGCTGGCTGCTCCCCTGCTGGGCGAAACGCTGGGACCGGGTCTGCTCGCCGGCGTGATCCTGATCGGCGCCGGCATCACACTGCCCGTGTGGCTTGGCGTCAGGCGCGGCGCAGTGGCGCGGGCCGGCATCGGGTTTGCGTTTGCCAACGCCTGCATCATCGCGATCTATACGCTCTCCGACGGCATCGGCGTGCGCCTCTCGGGCAGCGCCGCGGCCTATACGCTCTGGCTGTTCTTTCTCAATGCCTGGGGCCTGCTTGCAATCGCCTGGTGGCAACGCGGCAGCAGCGTGATGACTCATTTTCAGCGACGCTGGGCGCCTGCTCTGGCGGGCTCGGTGTTGACCCTGGGATCCTATGGAATTGTGCTCTGGGCTATGACGGTCGCTTCCATTCCCGCGGTAGCCGCCCTGCGCGAAACCTCGGTGATTTTTGCGGCTCTGCTTGGGTCGATCCTGCTCAAGGAACGCATGGGACGCTGGCGCATCGCCGGAGCAGTCCTGGTGGCGCTGGGCGCAGCAAGCATTCGCTGGGGGTAAAAGTCGGCACCGGAGGAACGGTGCGGGGGAGGTTGCGAAGCATTGCTTCGCACTGGCGCCGAGGCGCATCCCGCGGCAGCGCGACGGCCGTCTTCCCCGGCAAGCCTGTTGTTTAACCCGGATTCCGGTCCAGCCGCGGCAGGTTGAGTCAGTCAATCCGCTTCAGCTTTTCAGGGAAGTCGTCGAGCAGGTCTGCATACCGCGGGCCGCGCCAACTGCTGATCAGCGCCACGGCTTCGCGCAGGTGCGGGTCGCGGCCGACGCAGACCATCAGCAGGATGCCGGCACCGGCCAGATCGTTGAACTGGCCTGGTTCTTCCTACAGTCCGGCGAGCGGCTTGTTCCCCGTGGCGCCAGACTTGCCGGGAATCATCGGGTCGAAGAACTCGATCGCATAGCGCAAACTTGATGCTGATGCGCAATTCGTGCAGCGACGACGGGTAGTCGACACGGGCGGCAGCAGCCAGTTCTAGTATCTTCTTATGATGGCTGCGCGCTTCGCTGCGCGCGGGATGGGCTGGTCGATACGGGCCATTTGCTGCAACTCGCTGTCCAGAGGGATGTCAGGCTCGCCGATCACCCTGAGGCGGGACATGATTTGCCGCTCGACGACGCACGGGGGCTGGCCCAGATCAGGCAGTGGCTTGACAGCATCGGGGTGAAGACTGCTGAGCCGAACTTGCGATCTCGCAGTTTGCGGCATGTCCCTCGTCAATCATCAACTTGATTCAGGCTCCTTAGCAGTGTCGCAAACAGCGTGTCCGGTACAAAAGGCTTGATGATGAAGTCATTCATCCCGGCTTCCAGGCAGCGTGCCTTGTCCTCGGCAAATGCGTTGGCCGTCATGGCGATGATCGGCGTGTGCCGGTAGCCGGGAATCTTGCGGATCTGCCGTGTGGCCTCCAAACCGTTCACGTTCGGCATCTGCATGTCCATGAGGATGGCCGCGTAGGCCTTCATCTGCGCCTTGGCGATTGCCTGCGCACCGTCTTCCGCCATGTCAATGACCAAACCGGTGTCCTCCAGCTGAATCTTTGCCACTTCGCGATTGATCGGCTCGTCATCGACAACCAGGATGAGATTGCCGCAGTAGCCCTGCCGGAGTTCCATCTCGGCATCCACGCCAGTTATTTGTGGCGCGCGTTCATCCTTGCGTCGCTCCTTCTTCTGCAGCATGGCAGTGAACCAGAAGGTACTGCCGACTCCCGGAGTGCTCTCCACGCCGGCTTCGCCGCCCATCAGTTCGGCGAGGCGCCGGGTAATCACCAGTCCGAGCCCGGTACCACCGTATTTGCGCGTGGTTGAATTGTCGGCCTGCTCAAAGGCACTGAAGAGCCGTGGCATCGCCTCGGCCGCAATGCCGATCCCGGTATCCGCGACCTCGAAGCGCAGCAATACCGATTCGTTCGTTTCATGCAGTTTTACGGCACGCAAGGTGACCGAACCGGTTTTGGTGAATTTGATGGCGTTGGTCGCGTAGTTGAGCAGGGCTTGCTGCAAGCGCGTGGGGTCGCCCGCCAGGTTGTGAGGCAGCGGCTCGATTTCGACCAGCAGGCGGAGGTTCTTGACCCTGGCGCGTTCACCCAGGATCGAGCTGACGTTGGCCATCAGGCTGTCCACTGCAACTGGCGCTTCCTCCAGCACGAGCTTGCCGGCCTCGACTTTCGAGATGTCGAGAATGTCGTTGATGACGGCCAGCAGGTGCTGGGCCGAGGTGTCGATGGTGTCGAGGCGTTCCGCCTGTTTGGGCGTCACGCCGCCGCGCCGCAGCAGGTGCGCCATGCCGAGGATGCCGTTCATCGGGGTACGGATCTCGTGGCTCATGT
>JBIJDJ010000216.1:0-4959 GCA_044344175.1 Sulfuritalea sp. | reverse complement strand
GGTCGCCGAACCCGGCTTGGCCAGCGAGGTGATGCCGACACGCTGCACCGAATACCAGTCGCCGAACTGCCAGGTCAGGTCGTCGCAGGTGACGAAGCCGCCGAGTCCGGGATGGTAGGGCGCGACGTGATAGTCCTCGAGATAAACCTCGATGAAGGTCTTCCAGTTGTAGTTGCACTCGTGCAGTTCGACGTGGTCGAGCTTGTAGCCATCGAACTTGAGTTCGCTGGCGACCTTCATCCCGGCCAGGTCGGCGTTGGCCGAGCGCGGCCCCTTGAACAACAGTCCCTGCCAGTTTTCGAGCTTTTGCTTGGCGAGGTTGAGGCAGGGATTGGCCGGAAAATGCGGCGCGCCGATGAGTTCGCCGCCGGCGTCATAGGTCCAGCGATGAATCGGACAGACGATGTTCTTCGCGTTGCCGGCACCCTGCAGCATGATCGCCTGGCGATGGCGGCAGACGTTGGACATCTCGTAGAAACCGTCGGGCTGGCGCACCACCATGCGCGCATGGTCGTGCCACTCCTGCGAACGATAGTCGTGCAGTTCCGGCACCATCAACTCATGGCCGACATAGCCCGGGCCGGCATCGAAGATCAGCTTTTTCTCCAGTTCGAAGAGCTTTTCGTCGAAGTACCACTCAACCGGGAACTGCGACACGCCGGGAGAGAGGAGTGCGCGGGCGCCGACATCGGACATGATTCCCAACCTCCAGGAGGGTTTATCCGGAAACCGGAAATGGACGGAAAACGGAGTTTCAGGGCAGGCTAATGCCCGCGTTGGCGGGCGGCAGGCCGAAGCTAAAGCACCGTCAGGACTGACAAACCACCGGTACACACCGGCCGCGCAATTGTAGCCAATTTGACCGGAGGGCGCACCTAGGCTATTTTTACGCTTTTACTTCGCCGCTGGTCACCGTTTCCGGCCAAGGCTTCACTCATGGCCACTATTCCGAACACCGTTCCCGACACCGATCCAGCAAGCGCAACAGCCCCGTCATTCGAAGCCGCACTCGGCGAACTGGAGGGCATTGTTGCGGCCATGGAGGCTGGGAAAATGCCCTTGCAGGATGCGCTGGATGCCTATAAACGCGGCGTGGCGCTGTTGCGCAAGTGCCAGGCAACCCTGACTGCGGCGGAGCAGCAGATTCGCATCCTCGATGCGGACGGATTGCGCGACTTCGACGCCCCGCTGGAAGCTAATCCGGGGGGAGCGGCCGGTGACGACGAGCAGGAACGCTGAAGCGGTCATGAATTTTCCGACTTGGATGGCCGGCATCCAGAAGCGCACCGAAGCCGCCCTGGAGGCCGCCCTGCCCCCACCCGGCATCGCCTCCGCCCGCCTGCACGCGGCGATGCGTTACGCCGTGCTCGGCGGCGGCAAGCGTGTGCGGCCCCTGTTGTGCCATGCGGCCGGCGCCATTTTCGGTGCCGACAGCAGCGTGCTCGACGCGCCGTCGATTGCCGTCGAGCTGATCCACGCCTATTCGCTGGTGCATGACGACCTGCCCTGCATGGACGACGACGTCCTGCGCCGCGGCAAGCCGACCTGCCACGTCGAGTTTGACGAAGCAACGGCGCTTCTGGTCGGTGACGCCCTCCAGACCCTGGCGTTTCAGACCCTGTCGAACCACCTCCCCGGAATAGCGCCGGCCCGGCAACTCGACATGCTGCATCTGCTGGCAACCGCTTCCGGCTCACGCGGCATGGCCGGCGGCCAAGCCATCGACCTCGCTGCGGTGGGTCAGCAGTTGACCGTCGGCGAGCTGGAATTCATGCACATCCGCAAGACCGGCGCGCTGATACGTGGCGCCGTATTGCTCGGCGCCCATTGCGGCGAAGCCATGCCCGATGCCATGGAGCATCTCGGGCGCTTCGCCAACCGCATCGGGCTGCTGTTCCAGGTGGTTGACGATATCCTCGACGCCGAAGCAAGCACCGCCACGCTGGGCAAGACGGCCGGCAAGGATGCGGCCAACAACAAACCCACCTATGTCAACATTCTCGGCGCAAGAGAAGCCAAAGCCATGTCAAGCAAACTGAAGCAGGATGCGCACGACGCACTGGAACCCTTCGGCGAGTCTGCCCTTCGCCTGCACGAACTTGCCGACTTCATCGTCGAGCGGACCTTCTGATGAGCCATCCCCTGCTCGATACCATTGATTCCCCCGCCGACCTGCGCGCGCTGCAGCGCGATCAACTGCCCCAGGTGGCCGACGAATTGCGGGCGTTTCTGCTCGAATCCGTCTCGAAAACCGGAGGGCATTTGTCCTCCAACCTGGGCACCGTCGAGCTGACTGTCGCGTTGCACTATGTGTTCGATACGCCCGCGGACCGCCTGGTGTGGGACGTCGGCCATCAAACCTATCCGCACAAGGCACTGACCGGCCGCCGCGCCGGCATGGAACGCCTGCGCATGAAGGGCGGCGTTTCGGGCTTCCCGCGCCGCAGCGAGAGCGAATACGACACCTTCGGCGTCGGCCACTCGTCCACCTCGATTTCCGCCGCGCTGGGCATGGCCGTTGCAGCACGCAACAAGGGCGAGGAACGCCGCGTGGCGGCCATCATCGGCGACGGCGCGATGTCTGCCGGCCAAGCCTTCGAGGCCCTCAACAACGCGGGGGTGATCGACGCCAACCTGCTCGTCATCCTCAACGATAATGACATGTCGATCTCGCCGCCGGTCGGCGCGCTGAACAAGTACCTGGCGCGCCTGCTGTCGGGGGGCACCTTCAATGCCGCGCGGCGCGCCGGGGAAAAGGTGCTGGCCTCGATGCCTAACGTGCTTGAATTCGCCAATCGGGTCGAGGAGCACGTCAAGGGCATGATCTCGCCGGGCACCTTGTTCGAGGAACTCGGCTTCAACTACATCGGCCCCATCGATGGCCACGACCTCGATGCACTGATTCCCACGCTGCAGAATCTGCGCCGGCTGAAGGGCCCGCAGTTTCTCCATGTCATCACCAGAAAGGGCCAGGGCTACAAGCTGGCCGAAGCCGATCCGATTCTTTACCACGGCGTGGGAAAATTTGACGCCGCCAATGGCATCGAGCAAAGCACGGGGCCTGTCCGGCTTACTTACACTCAGGTCTTCGGCGACTGGCTGTGCGATCAGGCCCAGGCTGACGCACGCGTCATCGGCATTACTCCCGCCATGCGCGAAGGATCCGGCATGGTGCGCTTCGCACAGGAATTTCCCCAGCGCTTTTTCGATGTCGGCATCGCCGAGCAGCACGCGGTGACCTTTGCCGGCGGGCTGGCCTGCGACGGCATGCGGCCGGTGGTGGCCATCTACTCGACCTTCCTGCAGCGCGCCTATGACCAGCTGATTCACGATATCGCCTTGCAGAATCTGCCGGTGGTGTTCGCCATCGACCGCGGCGGACTGGTCGGCGCCGATGGCGCGACCCACAACGGCGCCTTCGACCTTTCCTACTTGACCTGCATACCGAACATGGTGGTGATGACGCCGAGCGACGAGAATGAATGCCGCAAGATGCTCTCCACCGCCCTGACCATCGACGGCCCGAGCGCGGTGCGCTACCCGCGCGGCAGCGGGCCGGGGGCCGCCGTCGAACCCGGGTTGGAAACCGTGCCCACCGGCAAGGGCGAAGTACGCCGCCAGGGCAAACGGGTAGCGCTCCTGGCGTTTGGATCGATGCTGGCCCCCGCACTCAAGGCGGCCGAAGCACTCGACGCCACGGTCGCCAACATGCGCTTCGTCAAGCCGCTGGATGCGAAACTGGTCGAGCAACTGGCCAACAGCCACGATCTGCTGGTGACTATCGAGGAAAACACCCTGATCGGCGGCGCCGGGGCAGAGGTGGCACGCGCCATGGAGTCTGCCGGCCTGCACACCTCCTTGTTGAGACTGGGCCTGCCGGACCGATTCATCGACCACGGCGATTCGGCCTTGCTGCTGGCTGAAGCCGGCCTGGACGATTCGGGCATCGTGCAAAGCGTGACGAAGCGGCTTGCCACGACCGCTTAATAGTTGAGTAAATTCGTCGGATAATGTTATAGTTCGCTGCCCGACTTCAAACAACCAGCAGACACACCATGAATTCCAGGAATCCCATGGCCACAACCGAAAAATCCGTCATTGCAGACGTCCAAAACAGCCCGGATTCGCGTCAGTTGCCGATCAACAAGGTCGGCATCAAAGACATACGCCATCCTTTCAAGGTATTGGACAAGAGCGGTGGCGTACGCCACACGATCGCCAACTTCAACATGTATGTCGGCCTGCCCCATAACTTCAAGGGCACCCACATGTCGCGCTTCGTCGAAATCCTCAACTCGCACGAGGAGGAAATATCGGTCGAGAGTTTCGAAACCATGCTGCGTGAAATGGTCACCCGCCTCGAGGCCGCGACCGGCCATCTCGAGATGAGCTTTCCTTATTTCATCAACAAGGTGGCGCCGGTGTCCGGCGTCAAGAGCCTGATGGATTACGACGTGACCTTCATCGGTGAAATCATCGAAGGCGGCCGCTACCGGCAAACCATCAAGGTGGTGGTTCCGGTGACCAGCCTGTGTCCCTGTTCGAAGAAGATTTCCGAACGCGGCGCGCACAACCAGCGCTCCCACGTCACGATCACCGCCACCACCAACCAGTTGGTGTGGATCGAGGACATCGTGCGCATGGCGGAAACCCAAGCCTCGTGCGAACTCTACGGCCTGTTGAAGCGTCCCGACGAGAAATACGTGACCGAGCGGGCTTACGACAATCCCAAGTTCGTCGAAGACCTGGTCCGCGACGTCGCCGGTGCGCTCAATGCCGATCCGCGCATTGATGCCTACGTGGTCGAGAGCGAAAACTTTGAATCCATCCACAACCACTCGGCTTACGCGCTGATCGAGAGCAACAAGAAGCGCTACTGAAACGCGATTGACCAAAACAAACGGGCCGCCCGGCAGTTGCCGGGCGGCCCGTTTGTTTTGTGCAGCGACCCGTCAGGAC
>JBIJDJ010000215.1:0-4966 GCA_044344175.1 Sulfuritalea sp. | reverse complement strand
CGCACGGAGGCCTCGACATCCTTTTCCGCGGCATGGCGCGCCTCGCGCGCCGTGCGCCACGCCGTCCAGGCTGCAGCCGCATCACGCGCCAGCGTCTGCGCGCCAGCATGGGTGTCGAGCAAGTCGCACTGGGCGTCGCCGCGCAACAGGGAATGATGGGCGTTCTGGCCGTGGATGTCGGCGAGGAAATCGGCGACCTCACGCAATTGTCCGAGAGTGGCCGCGGCCCCGTTGACATAGGCGCGGGAGCGGCCCGCACTGTCGATCACGCGGCGCAGCAGGCAGACGTCGGTATCGAAATCTCCAGCCCGCAACCATGACTCGAGCGCACTGCCGGACGCCACATCGAACTCGGCGGAAATCTCCGCGCGCTCGGCGCCGCTGCGCACAACCGAGGCATCGGCACGTTCGCCCAGCGCCAGCGCCAGCGCGTCCACGAGGATGGACTTGCCGGCGCCGGTCTCGCCGGTCAGCGCACCGAAGCCACCGCCGAACTCCAGTTCGATGCGGTCGACAATCACAAAGTCGCGGACGATCAGACGCAGGAGCATGGATTAATGGCGGGGAGTCGAACTCCAGTGCAGCTTCTCCCGCAACATGGCGAAATAGCTGTAACCGGGCGGATGCAGCAAGGTGATGCTGTGGCGCGAACGCGCCATGCGTACGACGTCGCCGGCACGGGCATCGAAACGCGTCTGCCCGTCGAAATGAACCCGCGCATCGTGGGGCGGCAGCAAGGCGATATCGATCGTGCTGCTGTCGCTGACGGTGATCGGCCTGTTGGAGAGGGCATGCGGACACAAGGGCACGATGGCGATGCCCGGCACCGAGGGATGGAGAATCGGGCCGTTGGCGGAAAGTGCGTAGGCGGTCGATCCGGTTGGCGTGGATACGATCAGGCCGTCCGCGCGCAGCACGTGGATCAATTCGCCGTCGACTTTCACTTCCAGTTCGATCATGCGACCGATGTCGCCCTTGTTGACCACCACATCATTCAGCGCCAGCGTCTGATAGGCCGGCTCGCCGTCGCGCCGCACTTCGGCATCAAGCAGAAACCTTTTCTCGCGGGAGAACTTGCCCTCGAGCAGGGCGGTAATGCTCTCGATCATGGTGCCCAGCGCGATATCGGTCATGAAGCCCAGCCGCCCCTGGTTGACACCGACCAGCGGCACGTCGAAGCAGGCGAGGTGCCGCGCCGCATTGAGCATGGTGCCGTCGCCGCCAAGAATCACCGCCAGTTCGGCACGCTCGCCTATCATCTCGTAGCCGGCCACCGTGTAGCCGTTGGCGCCGACCGCTGCCGCCGTGTCCTCTTCGAGCAGGACCTCGACGCCGCGCTTGCTCAAGTACGTGGCGAGCGCCCGCAGGGGCTCGGCGATTTCCCGGCTCTGGTACTTGCCGATCAGGGCAACGGAGTTGAATGCATTGGCTGTAGCGGCGTTCATGCGGCCGATTAAACCACATTTGCGCACGCCTTTTTTCCGCGGATCGGTCGTCGGCCGCCTGCCGGACAGTCCTTCGCGGGGCAAGCCAAACTGGCTGCTACAATCGCCGCCATGCTCGATTACCGTGCGCAAACCCTGCTGAGAACCCTGATCGAACGCTATATCGCCGAAGGTCAGCCGGTGGGCTCGCGCACGCTCTCCAGATACTCGGGCCTTGAACTCTCCCCGGCAACCATCCGCAATGTCATGTCGGACCTGGAAGAGATGGGCTTCATCGCCAGCCCGCACACTTCTGCCGGACGCGTGCCGACGCCGCTGGGCTACCGACTCTTCGTCGATTCCCTGCTGACGGTCAGGCCCCTGCAGAGCAGCGAGCTTTCCGAGATGAAGGAAGCCATGCAGCCCGACCAGCCGCAGCTCGTTATCAGCCACGCTTCGCAACTGCTTTCGCAGCTCACCGCGTTCGCCGGCGTGGTGGTATCTCCGCGCCGCCAGCAGCCGCGCATCCGTCAGATCGAGTTTCTCAGCCTGTCGGACAAGCGCGTCCTGCTGATCATCGTCACGGCCGATGGCGACGTGCAAAACCGCATCCTTTTCACCCAGCGCAACTACAGCCCGTCCGAGCTCACGGAGGCGGCGAACTACCTGAACCAGAACTGCCTCGGACTCGACTTCGACCAGGTGCGCGCGCGCGTCGTCGAAGAGCTGCGCCAGCTGCGCGTCGACATGTCCGAACTGATGACGGCCGCGCTTGACGCCGGCAACCAGGCCATCGCCGACACATCGACGCAATACGTCATAAGCGGCGAGAAAAACCTGCTCGGCGTGGAAGACCTGTCCTCCAACATGACCCGCCTGCGTCGCCTGTTCGACCTGTTCGAGCAGCGCACCGGGCTGGCCCAGTTGCTGGAACTGTCCAGCCGTGCCGAAGGCGTGCAGGTGTTCATCGGCGGCGAATCCGGCATCGCACCGCTGGACGAGTGCAGCGTAGTCGCCGCACCCTACGAAGTCGATGGGCAGATCGTCGGCACCATCGGCGTCATCGGTCCGACCCGCATGGCCTACGAACGCGTGATCCCCATCGTGGACATTACCGCCAAGCTGCTGTCTTCCGCACTCTCAATGCCCTAAGAACCTATGCCCCGCTACGCCCCCGAACCCGCGCAACAACATGGCGCGCCGCGCCGTACAGCCGTCCTGCTGGTGAATCTCGGCACCCCGGAAGCTCCTACAGCGGCCGCCCTGCGGCCCTATCTCAAGCAGTTTCTCTGGGATCCGCGGGTCGTTGAAATTCCGCGTCCGGTCTGGTGGCTGATCCTCAATCTGTTCGTGCTCACACTGCGCCCGGCCAAATCGGCGGCCAAGTACGCCAGGATCTGGATGGCGGAAGGTTCGCCGCTGAAGGTGCATACCGAACGCCAGGCCAAGCTGCTCAGGGGCTGGCTGGGTGAAGCCGGTGCTGCAGACGTCGCGGTGGCGTGGGCGATGCGCTACGGCCAGCCCTCGATCGCCAGCGCGCTCGACCAGTTCAAGCGCGACGGCGTCGAGCGCGTCCTGGTGGTGCCGCTCTACCCGCAATACGCCGCCAGCAGCACCGCCAGCGTGATGGATGATGTCGCCGACTGGATCAAGCGCAGTCGCAATCCCCTCGAGATTCGCTTCATCAAGCATTTTCACGACCATCCCGGCTACATCGCGGCGCTGGCCGCCAGCGTTCGCGAATACTGGGCCGCCAACGGCCGGCCCGGCAAGCTGGTGATGAGCTTTCACGGTGTGCCGCGTCGCTCGCTCGACCTGGGCGACCCCTACCATTGCGAATGCCAGAAGACCGGACGTCTGCTGGCGGAAGCCTTGGGGCTGACCGGGAATGACTATCTGGTCACCTTCCAGTCGCGCTTCGGCAAGGCCGAGTGGCTGCAACCCTATACCCAGCCGACGCTGGAAAAACTCGGTCGTGACGGCACGGCACGGGTCGATGTCATCTGCCCGGGCTTCGTTGCCGATTGCCTGGAAACCCTGGAAGAAATCGCGATGGAATGCAAGGAGGCATTTCTGCTGTCGGGTGGTAAGGAATTCCACTACATCCCCTGCGTCAACGAGCGACCCGACTGGATTGCCGCATTTCGCGATCTGGTGTCGACCCACCTCTCCGGCTGGCCGCTCGCCGCTCAAGGCGATACCGCAGCAGCAGCCCGCGCCAAAGCGCTGGGCGCCAAGGACCAAGCCCCGGCTTGAAGTTGCCAACCACACCCATATATCAGTGAGACCTGATATGTGGAGTTCGCCATGTCCGACCCCCTGATCGTCGTTTGCCCCCGTTGCCACTCGCCCAATCGCCTGCCTGCCGAACGCCTTGCCGATGGCGGCAACTGCGGCAAGTGCAAGGCGCATCTGTTCAATGGCGAGCCGGTGGAACTCGGCGCGGCGAACTTCGATAGTCACGCCGGACGTTCCGACATTCCGCTGCTGGTCGATTTCTGGGCGCCCTGGTGCGGCCCCTGCCGGACCATGGCGCCGGCCTTTGCCCAGGCGGCAAAACAACTCGAGCCGGAATTCCGTCTGGCGAAGGTCAACACCGAGGAAGAACAACAACTCGCCGCGCGCTTCGGCATCCGCTCGATTCCGACGCTGGCCCTGTTCCGCGACGGGCGCGAAGTCGCCCGCCAGTCCGGGGCAATGGATACGGCCAGTCTGGTACGCTGGGTACGTGCCCAGGGCTGAGCATTCACGCCGCCCTGTAAATTTTTGAGAAACGGGCTTGAAGCCGCCCGCTTCACCCTCATATGAATCGGGTTTCTTCCGGAGCCCGACCCATGCAGGACCATTCAGCCCCCCCCAGCCAAGACCCCGCGAGCTTGCCCGACGCCGCCGTGTCACCGGCGCCGACTATTGACCCAAGCCCCGAAACCACCGTGATGCCCAGTCTCGAAGACCAGCTCAAGGCCGCCGAACTCAAGTCCGCCGAGCATCACGACGCATGGCTGCGCGCCAAGGCCGAAGGCGAGAACATCCGCCGCCGCGCCCAGGAAGACATCGGCAAGGCCGGCAAATTCGCCGTCGAGAAGTTTTCCGGAGAACTGCTGGCGGTCAAGGACAGCCTCGAAGCCGCCCTCGCCAGCGATAACCAGAGCGCCGAACACCTCAAGGAGGGCGTCGAACTGACGCTGCGCCAACTGGTTGCGGCCTTCGAAAAGTCCGGGCTGGCCGAAATCAACCCGCTCGGCCAGAAATTCGATCCACACCAGCATCAGGCCATCAGCCAGATCGAAGCGGCCGATGCCGCAACCGAAGCCAACACCGTATTGAGCGTCCTGCAAAAGGGCTATGCCCTGCACGGACGCGTGATCCGCCCGGCACTGGTGGTGGTTTCGAAGGCCAAGGCTTGAAGCAACAGGCAATACCCCCATATCAGGCATAGAGATTCGCTGCGGAACATTCCCGGCGAGCAACATTTTTAAAGGAAAAATCATGGGCAAGATCATCGGCATCGACCTCGGCACCACCAACAGCTGCGTCGCCAT
>JBIJDJ010000213.1:0-4981 GCA_044344175.1 Sulfuritalea sp. | reverse complement strand
CGCGACAGCACCTCGCCCGTCTGCAGCGTCTCGAAGAATTGCGGTGACTGCCCCAGCACACTCTGATAGACGGCGTTGCGCAAGTCTGCCGTAACCCGCTCGCCGATCCACGACACGATGTAGAAGCGCGCCGATATGGCCAGCGCCCAGAAACTCGCCAGGCCGAACAGGGCCAGGAAATGCCCGTTCAGGCTCAAGGTGCCGAGCAGGCCGCCGCTGGTTTGCTCCCTGTCGCCGAAGCCGAAATCGATCAGGTCGCGAAACGCCAGCGGCACCAGCAGGATGGTGGCGGACCCGACGCAGAGCAGGACGAACGCCAGTGCGATCCGCGCCCGGTAAGGCCGCAGAAAGGGCCACAGGCCTTTCAGGGGCGACAGGCGGCGGGGGCTGAGAGGCGGGGTTGCAATGTATTGGGGCATGCGTGATTATCGTTCGTCGGGAAGCGCCCTGCTCCACTGTCCGAACATTTTCGTGCGCTTCCGCACTCGCCCCACTTCGCTGCTACAGATGCTCGAACGCGGTTGTCGGCAGCCAGAGAATCAACGGCGAGTCCGTTTTGATTCGTTCACCGCCTGCCGCCATATGCCTTCGCCGTCCCGCCAGCGCCGACTTTCCGATTCAGTAATCGAAGCGCCCGCGCAGGTCGTCGAGCTTCAGTTCGTGCAGGATTTGCGTCAGCCGCTCGCGGGCGTTGCCGCGCGGCGCATCGCCGCGACGGGCGATGATCAGTTCGTTTTTCATTGAATGTTCCCAACCCACCAGTTCGGTAACGCTGACCTGGTAGCCGTGCGCTTCGAGCAGCAGGCAACGCAGCACGTTGGTGATCTGGCTGCCGAATTCGCGGGTATGGATGGGATGGCGCCAGATTTCCGCCAGCGACGTCTGCGCCAGCGCTTCGCTCTTGTGCCGGCGCAGCACGCCCGCCACTTCGGCCTGGCAACAGGGCACGAGGACGATGAACTGCGCCTGCTTCGCGAAGGCGAAGCGGATCGCGTCGTCGGTCGCAGTGTCGCAGGCATGCAGCGCGGTGACGATGTCCACCCGTGGCGGCAGTTGCGGCGAGACGATCGATTCTTCCACCGACAGATTGAGCAGGGACAAGCGGGAAAAGCCCAAGCGCTGCGCCAGCTCGCGGGATTTCTCGACCAGTTCGCTGCGGGTTTCTATGCCGAACACCTGACCCTGCTCGCGGCCCTTGAGGAACAGGTCGTAGAGGATGAAGCCTAGGTAGGACTTGCCGGCGCCGTGGTCGACCAGAGTCAGATCGCCGCGGGCAGCCATGACCTCGGCCAGCAGCGGCTCGATGAACTGGTAGAGGTGATAGACCTGCTTGAGCTTGCGTCGGCTGTCCTGGTTCAGTTTGCCGTCGCGGGTCAGGATGTGCAGTTCCTTGAGCAGTTCGAGCGACTGCTCCGGCCTGATCTCGGGGATGTTGCTCAACTCAGAAGCTCAGTCGTCGGACGGTAGACGAATGATGTGCTGGCCCGACTTTTCGTCGCGCTCGAGGATCAGCAGTTTGTGCTTCATGGCGTCTTCCAGCAATTCGCCGAAGGAGCGGTAGCCGTAGTAAGACTCGCTGAAGCCGGGCTTGCGCCGCTTCAATGTCTGCTTGACCATCGAGCCCCAGATCTTCTCGTCTTCGCCGCGCTCGGTAACCAGCGCCTCGACGGTTTCGACCACCAGGTCGATGGCTTCCTGCCGCTTCGTGTCTACCGGTTTTTCCTCGGCCTTCGGCTTGGCGGCGGTGCCGGCAGCCGGCTTGGCTGCGGCCTTGCGCTCGCTGCGCTGCTTCTTGGCCGGCAGTTCGCGCACCAGGTCGTCGTAGTAAATGAATTCGTCGCAGTTGGCGGCCAGCAGGTCGGAGGTCGCCGCCTTGACGCCGACACCGATCACGCGTTTGTTGTTCTCGCGCAGCTTGGACACCAGCGGCGAGAAATCCGAGTCGCCGCTGATGATGACGAAGGTATCGACGTGCGACTTGGTGTAACAAAGATCCAGCGCATCGACCACCATGCGGATGTCGGCGGAATTCTTGCCCGACTGGCGCAGATGGGGAATCTCGATCAGTTCGAACGAGGCCTCATGCATCGGCGCCTTGAACTCCTTGTAGCGCGCCCAGTCGCAGTAGGCCTTCTTGACCACGATGCTGCCCTTGAGCAGCAGGCGCTCGAGAACTTTCCTGATGTCGAACTGCGCATACTTGGCGTCGCGCACGCCCAGCGCAACGTTCTCGAAGTCGCAGAACAGCGCCATGCTGGTAATTTCGGGGTTTGTTGCCATGATCGGACTCCGGTAAGTGAAGTTCGATGATATCAGTGTCGCGCCGGCGATTTCCGGCTAGCGATGGTAGCGGGCATAATGCACGCCCGGCTCGCCCCCTTCGACTTCCACTTCCTGCATGACCGACCCCCTCGACACGCTGCGCCGAGTCTTCGGCTACCCCTCGTTCCGGGGCCCGCAGGCGGAGATCATCGACCACCTGACCGGCGGCGGCGACGCACTGGTGCTGATGCCGACCGGCGGCGGCAAGTCGCTGTGCTACCAGATCCCTTCGATGCTAAGGCCAGGGGTCGGCGTGGTGGTTTCGCCGCTGATCGCGTTGATGCAGGACCAGGTCGATGCCCTGCTGCAAGCCGGCGTGCGCGCTGCCTTCCTCAATTCCTCGCAGGATTTCGCCGCCGCGTCGGAAATCGAGCGACGGCTGCGCATGGACGAGCTGGACCTGATCTACGTCGCGCCCGAGCGCCTGCTGACCGAGCGCTTTCTCGGGCTGATGGACTTTCTGCACGGCAGGGATCGCCTCGCCCTGTTCGCCATCGACGAAGCCCACTGCGTCTCGCAATGGGGTCATGATTTCCGTCCGGAATACATTCAGCTCTCGGCCCTGCACCAGCGCTACCCGACAGTGCCGCGCATCGCCCTGACAGCGACGGCCGACCATCTGACGCAACGCGAAATCATCGCCCGTCTCGGCCTCGATGCGGCGCGCGTGTTCATTTCCAGCTTCGACCGCCCCAACATCCGCTACACCGTCGTCGAACGGGACAATCCCCGCCGCCAGTTGCTGGATTTTCTCGCCGCCTACCGCGGCGTCGCCGGCATCGTGTATTGCTTGTCGCGCAAGAAGGTGGGTGAGACGGCCGCTTGGCTCAACGAACAGGGCATCACCGCCCTGCCCTACCACGCCGGTCTGGATTCAGCCGTACGCCAGTTGCATCAGCAGCGCTTCCTGCGCGAGGACGGCATCGTCATGGTGGCGACCATCGCCTTCGGCATGGGCATCGACAAGCCCGACGTGCGCTTCGTCGTCCATCTCGACCTGCCCAAGAGCCTCGAAGCCTATTACCAGGAGACCGGCCGCGCCGGCCGCGACGGCGAACCCGCCGAAGCCTGGATGACCTACGGACTGAACGACGTGGTGATCCACCGCATGCGCATCGATGAATCGGTGGCCGGCGAGGAGCAGAAGCGCGTCGAGCGCAGCAAGCTCGACGCCCTGCTGGCCTGGTGCGAAACCGTGGCCTGCCGACGCGCGCTGCTGCTCAAATATTTCAGCGAGGAAGCCGGTGCCTGCGGCAATTGCGACACCTGCCTCGAACCGCCGGAGCTGTGGGACGGCACGGTGGCCGCGCAAAAAGCCATGTCGGCCGCGCTGCGCACCGGGCAGCGCTTCGGCGCCGGACACTTGATCGACATCCTGCGCGGCAAATCCACCGAAAAAGTGCAGCAGTTTGGCCATGCCGACCTGCCCACCTTCGGCGCCGGCGCCGATCTCGACGATGCCGGCTGGCGCTCGGTGTTCCGCCAACTGCTCGCCGCCGGCCTGTTGCAGGCCGACGCGCAGGCCTACGGCGCCTTGCGCCTGATGGATGCGGCGCGCCCCGTGCTGAAAGGCGAGGCGACCCTGTCACTGCGCAAGCAGGCGAAGCGGATCCATGGCAAAAAGTCGGCGCTGACGACACGGCGCTCCAATTCCAGCGTCGGGCCGGCGCTGGCGGAAGCCGATGCACCGCTGTTCGAGGCCCTGCGCGCGTGGCGTGCCGGGTTGGCGCGCGAGCAGGGCGTGCCGGCCTACGTCATCCTGCATGACAAGACCCTGCGCGAACTCGCGGCGCGGCGCCCGGCCAGCGCGGCCGACCTGCTCGACATCCCCGGCATCGGCCAGGCCAAGGTCGAGCGCTACGGGGAAACCCTGTTGCAGCTGTTGGCGTGAGTCGGGCAGAATTTTCCCCGCAATCCGCAACAGAACGGCCTGCGGACAGGCGATAATGACTGCCTGAAAAATATTGGAAAACCCTGCAATGAAGCGCGTCGATGATTTTCGCCTGCGGATGGGCAAACAGGAACTGGTGCCGATCATGGTCGGCGGCATGGGCGTCGACATTTCGACCGCGGAACTCGCGCTGGAGGCGGCGCGCCTGGGCGGCATCGGCCACATTTCGGATGCCATGGTGCCGACGGTTTCCGACCGCCGCTTCAATACCAAGTACGTCAAGAACAAGTTGCGGCAATACAAGTTCAACGTCGCCAACACCGAGAAGGCCGTAGTCAAGTTCGACCTCGGCCTGCTGGCGGAGGCGACCGCCCTGCATGTCGGCCGCACCATGGAAGCCAAGCGCGGCGGCGGGATGATCTTCGCCAACTGCATGGAAAAGCTGACCATGAACGACCCCAGGGAAACCCTGCGCGTCCGTCTCAAGGCAGCCCTGGACAACGGCATCGACGGCGTCACCCTGGCGGCGGGACTGCATCTGGGTTCCTTCGGGCTGATCGAGGAACATCCGCGTTTCCGCGACGTCAAGCTGGGCATCATCGTTTCGTCCCTGCGCGCGCTGCAGTTGTTCCTGAAAAAGAGCGCACGCACCAATCGCCTGCCCGACTACGTGGTGATCGAAGGGCCGCTGGCCGGCGGCCACCTGGGCTTCGGCATGGACTGGGCGCAGTACGACCTGGTCAAGATCGTGACCGAGATCCGCGAATG
>JBIJDJ010000214.1:0-4981 GCA_044344175.1 Sulfuritalea sp. | reverse complement strand
CACTACACCGCCACCCAGCCGGGTATTGCGCTCGCCGGTGGCGCGGTTGATGGTTTCGCCCACCTTGAGCTGCGCCGGCGCTTCTTCGCCGGGGGCAATGAGTGCGCTGCCCGGTGTCTTGGGCGAGACGACGGCATTGACGCCGGTGCGGGACGATTCGCCCTCGGTTTGGGCTTTCTGGTTGATCCATACCGTCGCCTTGCCGCCGGATCGATAGACGACACCGTCCAGGCTCATGCTGTTGCCCTGAAGGGTTTGCGCTTCCTGGATATTGAATGTGCGTTGGCGCTCCAGCGCGGTGCGCCGTTCGGGCGTAAAAAAGAGGCGGCCGAGTTCCGGGGCGTCGGCAGCGCAGGCCGGGGCAAGCATGGCCAGGCAGAGCAGACCCGGCATCAGGCGGGTTGGCAGCCTCATTTGCCCTCCTTCAAGGTAATCCATTCGAGCGTGCACTCGGCTTTCAACTGGGCCTTGCTGCCACGATCGCCAATGCCGGGTGCCAGGCGTTCGATCGCGCAGGAGCGGACCAGCACCAGTGCCTCCACGGTGCTGCGCAGGTCCGTGCGTAGGTCCGCAAGAAACGCCAGCAGTTCGCCTTCATGCAGCAAATGGATTTGCAGCCGCATCTGGCTCGACATGATTTCGAAGCCGCCCGCCGCCGGGCCCCCGGGCAGAATGCTGGCATCCACGCGCCTTTGCGGCGCGAAGTCGTAATCCAGTTTGGAAATGCGGTGCTTGGCCTTGATCCGGGCGATGGCTTCAACCCAGTTCAGGCGTTGTTCCGGACCGATATAGCCGCGGGTCCTGAGTGCCTGGAAGCGGGTCAGCTTTTCGGTCAGTTCCTGCTGCTCATCGCGGGCCCGCGCCAGCCGGGTCTGAATGTCCTTGCGCGCGGCGGTGGCTTCCAGGAGCGCCGTGTTGCTGCTCTTTTTCATCTGTTCGGTAGTCCAGACGGCACCGCCGCCAACCAGACTCATGATGATCAGGAAGGCAATCGCCCATTGCAGGCGTTTAAGGTCTCTGGTGTCCAGCGTCATGTTTCTCTCACCGTATATCTCATCGCGTCTCTCGCCGCATCTCTCACATCGGGCGCGCAATGCGCAAGGCGAACTTCGGGGCGTCGGCAAGTTGCGCCCCGCCTTTTTCACTGGCGCTCCTGAGCGGCTTGTCCGATTCGATGTCGAAGGGCCGGCTGAGTATCCGGACGTCCGTCCGCGGGTCGCGCAGCCGGGCGGCGAAGCTCTCGATCAGGTCGATCTGGGCGCGCTGGTCGCTGACCATGCCCAGCGGAAGCCGCGCATTGATCTCGATCACCGACCAGACCCCGCCGCCAGCCGCGCCCGGTGCCGCGCCAGCCGCGACCGGTGCCGCACCCGTCGCTGCACCGGCGCCACCAGGGGCTTTCTCGCCGGTATCGAGACTATCGGCTGTTTTCCAGGCGAGGTTGACGAGTTCGATTCTGGGGTTGTCGTTCAGCGCGAGGCTCAGGTGGTTCAGCAGCGGTTCCATTGCCGGAGTGCGTTTCTGCAGAGTATCGAAACGTCCGATCAGCGCGCGCAGATTGTCAGGGGTGATGCCGGCCTTGGGCAGTGAGTCAAGAATGGCGTTGTAGCGCTGGGTGTCGGTAGCAGCGGCGGTCCTGGTGGTCTCCGTCGAATCGCGAAGTTCGTACAGGTTGAGGCTTGTCTTGCCGGCATAGAGCAGGCAGCCCGCAAGGATCAGCCATGCGGTGCTGGTGAGCGCAAAACGAATTCGCCAGAGATTGTGGATGCGGGTATCGGCGGCAGGGGCGAACTGCTGCGCAGGTGTCTTGGTCGTCAGCCAGTGGATGAACAGGTTGTCGGCGTTGCTGTCGACGGGAACATCCTTGAGCCCCTGCTTGCGGGCAGTGGCAGCGATGTCGATGAATTCGAACTGGAGTTCGCTGGTGCTGCGGCAGAATTCCTCGAGGACCGGCACCTGCCCGGCGTGGGATATGACCATGGTCCGCAGGGGGGCTCCACGCGGAATCTGACGCTGGGCGAGGAGGTACTGATATATCTTGACGGAGTCGCTGGCGCTGGTGCGGGCGACTTCTTCGAGGCTTTTGGTGGCGAGCGGCGACAGCCGCGAGAAATGCAGTTTGCCCTTGTCGAAGAAGCTTTGCCGCACTCCGCCGCGGGTCAGGGAGACGAACAGAACCGGTCCACCATCACCCAGCAGTTGGCCGGCGCATCCGGCAAGCACCAGGGGGACTGAATAAACCCCGGCAAGATTGGCTTCCGCTTCGCGCAGCGTATCCAGCCAGGGCGTAAAGGTCTCGACACGGGTGAGTGCGGCGAACAGTATCTTTTCATCGCGCCGACCGGTCGGTGCGCGGCCGAGCGATATGGCTGCCGACAGTGGCGTGTTGTAGTAATACTGACTTAGTCGCCGCTGCAGCAGTGCGTTGCGGTCTCCACCCTGGACATAGGGCAGATCTTCGAGCTGGAAGCCTTCTTCGGCGATATCCGCGAGCAGGTAAAAAACGCTGGCGCGATGTTTCTTCAGATAGGCGGCCAGCGCCTCCAGGCCTACCGGTTCAGGGCTGAATTCGCCCTCGACCTTGATATGACCGGCGTTCCAGTAATACGCCGTGAGCAAGGGGCCATCGAGAAGGAGAATGCGCTTGGCGGTCATCAGGTTTTCATCTTGGTGATGATGTCGTAGATCGGGCCCAGCACGGCCATCATGATCCAGCCGAGGATCACGCCGATGATCACGGTCATGACCGGTTCGATCATGGCTTGCACCTTTTCGATGGACTCGCGTACGTCGCGATTGTAAAAGTAGCTGACATTGCTTAGCGCCGTATCCAGTTGCCCGGTGTTCTCGCCGACACGCAACATGCGCAGCACCAGCGGCGGGAACATGCCGGCGGTCTGGAAGGCTACCGTCACGTTCTGGCCTTCGGCAATCAGGGCGCCGACCTTTTCCAGGCCTTCCTTGATGACGAGGTTGCCAACCACATCTTCGGTTGCCTTGATCGAATCGAGAATGGTAATACCCGAAGAATACATCATGGCGAATACCGAAGCGAAGCGCGACAGGATGATCTTGCGCAGGATCTCGCCAATATAGGGCAGACGCAGCTTGACATCATCAAACCGGTAGCGCGCCGCCTGATTGGTGCTGACCAGGAACGCGGCAACGGCGGCAAGGATCAGAGGCAGGCCGAGCACGACATACCAGTAGCCGACAAAAAACTCGGAGGTGGCGATCAGTATCCGGGTCTGCATCGGTAGTTCCTGCCCCATGTTGCGGATGAAGCCGGCCATTTTGGGCACGAGGTAGATCATCATGAACAGGGTGATGGCGACCACTACCGTGCCGAGGAAGGCCGGGTACATGACGAGCTTCTTGGTGTGGGCCGCGAGTTCGTCCTGCCACTTGAGCGATTCAAGCAGATTGTTGAGCACTTGCGGCAGGGCGCCGGTCTCTTCGCCGGCGCGGATCAGGCTGACCATCACCCCGTCGAAGGTCTGCGGATGTTCGGCGAGCGCTTGCGAGAGCGTCTTGCCGCCTTCGATGCTTTCGATCATGCCGGCGATGACTTCACGAAAGCGCGGGTTTTCGAGGCTGTCACGCAAGTCGGTAAGGCTTTCGATCAGCGATACGCCGGCGCGTGCAAGCTGCTCCAGATGGAAGCAGAAATTGATCAGCTCGGGACGGCTGATCTTGCCGTGCTTCATCAGGCCGCCCTGCTTCACCGTATCGCCATTGATGAAGTCGAGGTCCATGCGCTTCAGGCGCATTTCGAGATCAATCAGGTTGATGGCGTCGAGGCGGCCCATCACCGTTCTGCCGGCGGGGTTCACCGCTTTGTAGGCATAGAGGGCCATGGTCGGGGTTTGTGCGAGATTTCCTGGGTGGGGGCGCTGTGCCGCGGAGCGGTTACATCCGCTCCGTCAGGTCGATGACGCGGCCGACTTCTTCGATCGAGGTGGAGCCGTCGAGCACGCGCCGCAGGCCATCTTCCGAGAGGGGGCGAAAGCCTTTTTCGTGAGCCAGGCGGCGAATCTCGCGTTGGGTAGCGCGGCGGGCGATGAGGTCGTCGAGATCGTGATCGAGGCGCAGCATTTCCATGATCGCAATACGCCCCCGATAGCCCTGGTATTCGCAGTGGTCGCAGCCGGCGGAACGGTAAAGAATGGGTGCCGGCTGGCCGCCGACGACACCCATCAGCTTGCATTCGTGCGCTTCGGCGGGATAGGGCTTGCGGCAATGGGTGCACAGGCGGCGCAGCAGGCGCTGGGCGATGATGCCGATGATGTTGCCGGCCAGGATGTCGGGCAGCACGCCGATGTCGAGCAGGCGCGGGATCGCGCCCAGCGCCGAGTTGGTGTGCAGGGTCGAATACACCTGATGGCCGGTCATGGCGGCACGAAAGGCCATCTCGGCGGTATCGGCATCGCGGATTTCGCCGACCAGAATGATGTCCGGATCCTGGCGCATCATCGAGCGGATGCCATTGGCAAAATCCAGCTTGGCGGATTCCGCCACCGAAGTCTGGCGGATCATGGCCATCGGATACTCGACCGGATCTTCAAGGGTCATGATGTTCACGCCCTCTTCATTGATGTGGTTGAGCACCGAGTAAAGCGTGGTGGTCTTGCCGCTGCCGGTGGGGCCGGTGACCAGGATGATGCCCTCCGGGCGCGCGACCATCAGCTTCATCAGTGCCATCTGGTGGTCATCCAGGCCCAGCCGGTCGAGCGGCACAATGCCTTTCTGCCGGTCAAGGATGCGCAGGACGATATTTTCGCCGTGGATGGTCGGTTGCGAGGCCACCCGGAAATCGACGGGGCGGCCGCTGATGTTGATCGAGATGCGGCCGTCCTGCGGCGCACGGGTCTCGGCGATGTTCATGCCGCTGATCACCTTGATGCGCACCGCCATGGCCGCCCAGTAGGTTTTGTGCAGGGCGCGGATCTGGCGCAGGATGCCGTCGATGCGATAGCGGATG
>JBIJDJ010000212.1:0-4999 GCA_044344175.1 Sulfuritalea sp. | reverse complement strand
CGACCCGACCTCGGCCGACGCCTCCTGCATCGGCGGCAACATCGCGATGAATGCCGGCGGCAAGAAGGCCGTGCTGTGGGGCACGGCGCTCGACAACCTGGCCTCATGGCGCATGGTGACGCCCGACGGCAACTGGCTGGACGTCGAACGCCTGAACCACAATTTCGGCAAGATCCACGAGCAGGAACTGGTCAGCTTTCGCCTTACGCGCTGGGACGCGGCAGGAAAGAAGAAGCTCGGCGAGGAACAGATCGCCGTTCCGGGTCGCATCTTCCGCAAGGAAGGCCTGGGCAAGGATGTCACCGACAAGTTCCTCGCCGGCATTCCCGGCGTGCAGAAGGAAGGCACCGACGGCCTGATCACCTCGGCGGTGTGGGTGCTGCACAAGATGCCGCCGGTGACGCGCACCGTCTGCCTTGAATTCTTCGGCCGCGTGACGGATGCCGTGCCGTCGATCGTCGAAATCACCGATTACTTCAAGCCGGGCGGCGCGGGGCTCGCCGCCGGCGTACTGCTCGCCGGACTGGAACACCTCGACGAGCGCTATGTGCGCGCCGTCGGCTACGCCACGAAGGCAAAAAATCACGGCCGGCCCAAGATGGTGCTGATCGGCGACATAGTCGGCGCTGACGAGATGGCGGTGATGTCCGCCGCCTCCGCGGTGGTGAAGCTGGCCAATGCGCGCAGCGGCGAGGGCTTCATCGCCGTATCGCCCGAGGCACGCAAGAAGTTCTGGCTCGATCGCGCACGCACCGCGGCGATCTCGAAACACACCAACGCCTTCAAGGTGAATGAGGACGTCGTCATCCCGCTGCCGCGCATGGGCGACTATTGCGACGGCATCGAACGCATCAACATCGAACTGTCGCTGGCCAACAAGATCGAACTGGCCGACGCGCTGACGGAATTCCTGCAAGGTGAGCTGCCGCTGAACGCGGGTGACGCCAACCTTGACCCGGAGCTGCTGCTGGGCGACAAGCGCGAGCAGGCGCTGGAAACCATCACCGACGTGCGCGCCTACTGGCAGGGGCTGCTCGACAATCTCGGCCGGCACTTTGCCGAGCTGCAGGACTACCGCCTGCGGGTATCGTGGAAGACCGAACTCAGGGCGCCGCTGGAGGCACTGTTCGACGGCGTTGCCTTCCGCCCGGTACTGGAGCGCATCACCGCGATCCACCAGGAGGTGCTGCGCGGCCGAGTCTTCGTTGCCCTGCACATGCATGCCGGAGACGGCAACGTGCATACCAACATCCCGGTGAATTCCGACCATTACGCGATGCTGCAAACCGCCTACATGGCTGTCGCGCGCATCATGGCGCTGGCGAAGAGCCTGGGCGGGGTGATCTCCGGCGAACATGGCATCGGCATCACCAAGCTGGAGTTCTTAAGCGACGCGGAGATCCGGCCCTTCCGCGACTACAAGCAGAAGATCGATCCCGAGGGCCGCTTCAACCGCGGCAAGCTGATGCAGGGTGGCGACCTGGCCAACGCCTACACGCCGTCGTTCGCGCTGCTCGGCGTCGAGTCGCTGATCATGGAGCAGTCCGATATCGGGCAGATCTCGGACTCGATCAAGAACTGCCTGCGCTGCGGCAAGTGCAAGCCGGTGTGCTCGACCCACGTGCCGCGTGCCAACCTGCTCTACAGCCCGCGCAACAAGATTCTCGGCACCTCGCTGCTGATCGAGGCCTTCCTCTATGAGGAGCAGACCCGGCGCGGCATATCCTTGCAGCACTTCGACGAATTCTCCGACGTCGCCGACCATTGCACGGTCTGCCACAAATGCGTGACCCCCTGCCCGGTGGATATCGACTTCGGTGACGTTTCGGTGGCGATGCGCAACTTCCTGCGCCGCCAGGGCAAGAAGAAGTTCAATCCGGGCACGGCGGCGGCGATGGGCTTTCTCTCGGCCACTGACCCGGCGACGATCAAGCTGGTGCGCGCCGGCATGATCCGGCTCGGCTACAAGGCGCAGCGCCTCGGCCACGCGCTGGCGAAATCCTTCGGCCTGATCCAGGACAGCGTCAAGCATCCGCCGGCGACGCTGGGCCGCCCGGAGCTCAAGGCACAGGTGATCCACTTCCTCAACAAGCCGATGCCGAAGAACGTGCCAAACCGCACCTCGCGCGCCCTGCTCGACGTCGAGGACGACAGCCTGATCCCGGTGATCCGCGATCCGAAAAAGGCCAGCGAGGATTCCGAGGCCGTCTTCTACTTCCCCGGTTGCGGTTCGGAGCGGCTGTTCTCCCAGGTCGGCCTCGCCACCCAGGCCATGCTCTGGCACGCCGGCGCCACCACGGTGCTGCCGCCGGGCTACCTGTGCTGCGGCTATCCGCAGACCTCCAGCGGCGACGAGGACAAGGGCCAGGCCATCACCACGGCCAACCGCGTGCTGTTCCATCGCGTCGCCAACACGCTGAACTACCTCGACATCAAGACGGTGGTGGTGTCCTGCGGGACCTGCATGGACCAGTTGCTGAAATACGAGTTCGGCAAGATCTTCCCCGGCTGCCGGCTGGTGGATATCCATGAATGGCTGATGGAACAGGGCATCAAGCTCGATGGCGTGAGCGGGACGAAGTACATGTACCACGAGCCCTGCCATACGCCGATGAAGCACTACTCCGGCATCAAGGTGGCGAATGCCCTGATGGGCCAGCACGTCGACCTCAACGACCGCTGCTGCGGCGAATCGGGCACGCTGGCGGTTTCGCGACCGGATGTGTCGACGCAGATACGCTTCCGCAAGCAACAGGAAATCGAGGCCGGAGCCGCGGCACTCAGGGTCGGCGCTGACAACACGGCGGTAAAAATCCTGACCTCCTGCCCGTCCTGCCTGCAGGGTCTGTCGCGCTACGACAACGATGCGGATATCTCGGCCGACTACATCGTCGTCGAAATGGCCAGGGCGATTCTCGGTCCGGACTGGATGCGGGACTATGTTCGCGCCGCCAACAACGGGGGCATCGAGCGGGTGCTGCTCTAAACCGGCCCGGCGTGCCAACAGCACAGACCACCCGATTGGCGCTATCCTTGGCGGGTGGCGAAAAAAACCGCATGTGAATTGTGTGCCGATCCCGGCGGTGACCTGCTCTGGGAGGATGCTTTGTGCCGGGTAGTGCGGGTTACTGACCCGACGGCAGACGCGTTCCCGGGCTTCTGTCGCGTCGTCTGGCACGAGCATGTGGCGGAGATGAGCGATCTCGCGTCGGATCATGCACATCATGCGCTGGATATCCTGCTGGCCACCGAGCGCGCCGTGCGCCGCACGGTCCGCCCCGACAAGATCAACCTCGCCAGCCTGGGCAATGTAGTGCCGCACCTGCACTGGCATGTCATTCCCCGCTGGACGGATGACAGCCACTTTCCCGCGCCGATCTGGGCCGGCGCGCAACGTGAGGGTATCAAGCGCCGCGCTCCTGACCATGGTGTACTGCTGGATGCCCTGGAAACCGAACTTTCAACACTTAATGAAACGCCATGAACTTTGAACTGCCTCCCACCGGAACCGAACAGAGCCCGGCCTTTGTGAATGCAGCCGCCTGCGAGGAATGGCTGGGCAAGGTACCCATGGCAAATGCCGTGCAGGCGCAATCCATGTTTTTGCACCAGCTGCAATTGCTGCACCGCTACACCCTGTCGCCGACCGAACGTTTTGCCATTCTTGAAACCTTGCGCAAATCCCTCTGCACCGTACAGGAGGATGCAGGTAAAAAATTCGCCGGCAAGCCATTGCCGTTCGCCCCGCACGAACAGGCTGCCCTGGAAAGCACGCTGAACGTCTGGCACGCCTTGGGGATAGGCTATCTGCGGTGTTTTGATGCCTTGTGTTGCGGCGATACCGGCGTTTTCTCCACCCCGATTCTGGTGGCGCAGCATGCGCAAATTGTTAGCCACCCCGAGCTGGCGGGCAGGGCGGCCAAGCTGGCGCAGCGCACACTGTCGGTATTTGCCGACTGGCAGGTTGATCTTTGTCGCGGCGGACAGTTGCCTGATGCCGCTTACTGGAAAACGCTGCATCAGATTTTTTCCGCCGCGGAAACTCTTGGCGTCACTGCGCGAGCCGTAACTGATTCGGTGCGTCACGGCGCTGCGCAGAGCAGTGCGCTGGCCGTTTACGCAGAATGCAACCTGTTGAGCACTGCCAACGTCTACGAGCTTCCGGCCCGTCATCTGGCCTGGGTGGTGCGCTGGGCGAAGCGCTGGGGCCCGAAAATTGCGCTGCTGACGGCGCCACCGGAAGACATCCGCACCCGTGCCGTGCCGCTGTGGGTTGACGTGGGATCGGATCGTCCGGCAGCTTATATCCCGCAGCTGTCAAGCGGCAGCCGCTGGCTTGAAACCACCGAACTCAGAAAGAGCCTGATTGCCCGCATCACATTGTTGGCGCAAGGCCGCGAGCCGGCCGAACTTCAGCTCGGCGAAGATGTCACCCAACCGGCCGCCACCCAGCTGCTGCAACGGATCCTGCAACGCTGGTGCAAGGGAGGAGTGCCGCGCCGCCACGAACGGCATGCCGCGAATGCCGGCTGCAGCTTCATTGCCGGCCTGGAAGCGGTGCATTTTTACCTCTCGGGCCGCCAGGTTTTCCGTGCGCCCACCCGCAACGATACAGCACTGCGCCGCGAACGTGAGGAATTCGAGACTTTTGGCGACCGCAGCCATAAAACGGAAGGTGCTGCCGACAAGGACGATTCGCATGTCGAAAGCTGGTGTCTGGTCGACGGATCGGCCGGCGGCCTGCGCATTTCGAGGCCGCTCAAAGAGGGCGCGCGTATTGGCGCCGGGCTGATCATTGCGGTAAAAATCACGGACAATCAGCGATTCGCTTTGGGCAACGTGCGCTGGGCGCTGCATGAAGGAGACAATTCACTCGCCGCCGGCATTCAGCTGTTTCCCGGGGAAGCTCGTCCCGTGGCAATCCGGATCATGGATTCGGGCGAGACCGGCAGTCCCTGGCGCCAGGGTTTCCTGTTGCCGGAAATTGTCGCTCTGAATG
>JBIJDJ010000053.1:0-16705 GCA_044344175.1 Sulfuritalea sp. | reverse complement strand
TGTTGATGATCGTTGCGCCGGCCTTCTCGACCTCTTTGGCCATGGTCACCACTTCTTCCCAGGTACTGCCGCCCTCCACCAGGTCGAGCATCGAGAGGCGGAAGATGATGATGAAGTTGGCGCCGACCCGCGCGCGCACGGCGCGGATCACTTCGAGGCCGAAGCGCATGCGGTTTTCCAGACTGCCGCCCCAGCGGTCGTCGCGGTGGTTGGTCTGCGGTACGAGGAACTCGTTGATCAGGTAGCCTTCCGAGCCCATGATCTCGACGCCGTCGTAGTTGGCGAAGCGGCACATCGCGGCGCACTGCGCGTAGTCGGTGATCGTTTTCCGGATTTCCTCTTCCGTCAGTGCGTGCGGCGTCGCCGGGTTGATCGGGGCCTTGAGTGCGGAGGGCGCGACGGGGCGCTTGGTGTAGGCGTAACGCCCGGTGTGCAGGATCTGCACGCAGATCTTGCCGCCGTGGGCATGCACCGCATCGGTGATGACCCGGTGCTTGGCGGCCTCGGTCTCGTTGTCCAGGATCGAGGCGCCCTGCATCACGATGCTGTCCTGGTTCGGCGCGAAGCCACCGGTGACGATGAGCCCGACCCCGCCTTTGGCGCGTGCGGCGTAGAAGGCCGCCATGCGGTCATGGCTGTTGCCGATGTCTTCCAGGCCGGTATGCATCGAACCCATCAGGACACGGTTCTTCAGCGTGGTGAAGCCGAGATCGAGAGGGGCCAGGAGGTGCGGGTAGGGGCTATTCATGGGTTCAGGATTCCATGTCGGAAATGAAGGCGGAGGGGCTCCGCGGTGATTTTAGCCGCCAAAGAACGTGTTGCAGTGGGTGGGAACACCCAATTCATATCCCCGCAGGAACGGGTTGGGGCGGCCGTAATTGCTAGGTTTCTGGCGTGAAGCCGGCAAAACAGGTGCTGCAAGGTGGAGGCGAAAAAAAGCCGGCCCGCAACAGGGCCGGCTTTCCTTGTGCGGCGAGAGCTTTCTTACTTGGCGGCCTTGGCGTCCGCTTCGCATTTCTTCATGAAGGTGGTCTTGGCGGCGCCGGCGAGCGGCTTGCCATCCTTGCTGACGGCCTTTTCCGCGCAACCGGAAGCCTTCTTGGCTTCGGCCGGCTTGGCGGCAGCTGCCGGCTTGCCGGCACCTTCGCACTTCTTGATCGACGCGGACTTGGCAGCGCCGTGCAGGGGCTTGCCATCCTTGCTCACGGCCTTGGCTTCGCAGTCGCTGGCGGCGGGCTTGGCGGCCGCGGCAGCCGGCTTCGCGGCTTCGGCGGGCTTCGCCGCTTCAGCAGCCTTGGCAGGCGCGGCGGCAGCGGGTGCGGCGGCCGCAGCGGCTGGCTTGGCCGGGGCGGGGGCTTGCGCCAGTGCCACGCCGGTGGCGAAAAGGGCGGACAGGGCAACGGTGATCAGCTTGTTCATGGTGAGTCTCCTTGATTTATGAGCGGCGCGGTGCCGTTCTTTCTTAACGCAAAGGCCCGGCCTTAGTTGACCGCGTCGTTGCCGGTATCGGCCCTGAGGGCGGCTTCCTGCCGGTCGACGAACTCCTGCATGCTGTCGATGCCGCGCAATTTGAGCACCGTAGCGCGCACCGCCGCTTCCAGCAGCACGGCGAGGTTGCGGCCGGCGGCAACCGGTATCGTGACGCGGCGGATCGGCACCCCCAGGATGGTTTCATTCTGGGCGTCGAGCGGCAGGCGGGCGGCTTCGGGCACGCCCGGGGTCGGTTTTTGCAGGTGCACAATCAGCTTGAGGCGCATCTTGCGCCGGCAGGCCGTTTCGCCGAACACCGTACGGATGTTGAGCAGCCCGAGCCCGCGCACTTCGAGGAAGTCCTTGAGCAGATCCGGACAGCGCCCCTCGAGCGTGTCGGAACCGATGCGCGAGATGTCGACCACGTCGTCGGCGACCAGACCGTGGCCGCGCGAAATCAGTTCGAGGCCGAGCTCGCTCTTGCCCACGCCCGAGTCGCCGGTGATCAGTACACCCATGCCCAGCACGTCCATGAACACTCCGTGCAGCGTTCCGGTTTCGGCCAGCTGTCGCGACAAGAAGGCACGCAGGGTATCGATCACGAATGCCGAGGACATCGGGGTTTTCAGCAAAGGCGTGCTTGAAGCTTCGCAACCCTTGATGACGTCAGTGACAATGGGACAGTCGTCGGCAACGATGATTGCGGGTGGCTCGGCGCTGCAGATTTCCTGCATGTGATGCGTGATTTTTTCCGGCGCATGGCGGGCCCACCAGGCGACTTCCGGCGTGCCGATGACCTGCAGGCGCTCCGGATGCATCAGGTTGAGGTGGCCGATCAGGTCGGCAGGCGACACCACGTATTCCGAGGTGCAAATCGCCCGTGTCATGGCACCACTGACCCACGAGAGCTGGAGCCGCTCCCGGTTGCGCTCAAACAGCTGGGAAACGACTAGCTGGCGTGCCAATTGGCAAAGAGGCCATGTAGCGCCGCCGCATCCGGAGCCGCGGCGAGCTGGTCGCGAAAGGCCTTGTCGGAGAACATCTGCGCCAGTTCGGAGAGCAGCTGCAGATGATGCTCGTTGGCGGCTTCCGGTACCAGCAGCACGAATATCAGTCCGACCGGTTTGCCGTCGGGTGCGTCGAACTGTACCGGCGACTCGAGGCGGACGAAGGCTCCGACCGGCGTCTTGAGACCCTTGATGCGTCCATGGGGAATCGCAATGCCCTGGCCGAGGCCCGTAGACCCCAGCTTTTCCCGCGCGAACAAGGCATCGTAGACCGTGCTGCGAGCCACGCTTTGGTGGTTTTCGAAAAGTATGCCGGCCTGCTCGAATACGCGCTTCTTGCTGCTGGCGTCGAGGTTGGCCACTACGTTGTCGAGTGGCAGCAGGCTGGCGATCTGATTCATGGTGGGGGGGCGAATATGCAATTAAGCGGCGGCGGAGCTTGCGGCGGCGCGCAGTATAACGCTAACACGCTGCTGCTGCCGACTCGCTCCGCGCTTGCCGGACGATCCTAGTCGACCTGCTGACGCTTGTTGTCGTGGTTATGGTTGGAAACTTTTTCCTTGTACTTGACCACTTGGCGGTCGAGTTTGTCGGCTACCAGATCGATGGCGGCATAGAGGTCGTTGTCGATGGCATCGGCAAAAATATCCTTGCCCTTGACGTGAAGCGTGACTTCGGCCTTCTGTTGCAGTTTTTCAACCGACAGGATGACGTGCGAACTGGTCACCTGGTCGAAGTGCCGCAGCACGCGATCAAGTTTGCCCGTGACGTATTCACGAATGGCCGGGGTGACTTCAATGTGGTGTCCAGTGATGTTGAGATTCATGATGTCTCCTTGTCAGAAGTATTTTCTCAGAGAACTTTCCTGAGGCTAACCGGCGGAATGCCGAGCAGTTCGCGGTACTTCGCTACGGTGCGACGTGCCACGACGATGCCCTGCTCGCCGAGGATTTCCGCAAGCCGGGCGTCCGAGAGCGGCTTTTTGCCGTCCTCGGCGCCGACCAGTTGCTTGATCAGCGCCCGAATTGCGGTTGAGGAAGCCGCGCCGCCGGTATCGGTGGCGACGTGACTGCCAAAAAAGTATTTGAGTTCATAGATGCCGCGCGGACTCGCCAGGTATTTCTGCGTCGTCACGCGCGAAATCGTCGACTCGTGAAGCTTGACCGTTTCCGCGATCTCGCGCAGGGTCAGCGGCCGCATCGCCACTTCGCCGTGGTCGAAAAATGCCCGTTGGCGGTCGACGATGGCCTGCGACACGCGCAGGATGGTATCGAAGCGCTGCTGCACGTTCTTGATCAGCCACTTGGCTTCCTGCAACTGGCTGGCCAGTCCGGCCGAAGAACCGCTGCCGCTGCGGTGACGGTGCAGGATGTCGGCGTAGAGCCGGTTGATGCGCAGGCGTGGCATGGCTTCCCGGTTAAGGTTGACGACCCATCGCCCCTGCTGTTTTTTCACTGCGACGTCCGGTATGACGTAACGCGTGTCGATTGGCGCAAATTGCGCGCCGGGGCGCGGATTGAGCGAACGGATCAGGTCTTGCGCCGGGCGCAGCTGGTCGTCGTCGCAGCCCAGCGATTTCTTGATGCGGGCAAAGTCGCGCGCCGCCAGATGCTCGAGGTGCCCGCCGACAATGGCCAGCGCTAGCTTGCGGGTGGCAGAGGGCGGCAGACAATCGAGT
Source organism: Sulfuritalea sp. (assembly GCA_044344175.1). Taxonomy (GTDB): domain Bacteria; phylum Pseudomonadota; class Gammaproteobacteria; order Burkholderiales; family Rhodocyclaceae; genus Sulfuritalea. The sequence goes on along the minus strand of JBIJDJ010000053.1, from coordinate 12,550 downwards.
TGCAGCGACAGGCATTCCTTCGCGCTGCGCGCGCCGATGCCCGGCGGGTCGAGATTCTGCAAATGGCGCAAGGCGATGGCGAGATCTTCGAGCAGCGCCTCGCGCAACTCGTCATCCGCGGTGACCAGCAGGTCGATCAGTTCGTCCAGCGGCTGCGTCAGATAGCCGTCGTCATTCAGGGCTTCGATCAGGAAACCCACCAGCGCCCGCTCGCGATCGGGCAGCTGGGTCATCGCTACCTGCGCCCCGAGGTGCTCGCGCAGCGAGATCGAGGCGGCCTGGGATTCGCCGCTGTCGAGGTCGTCATCGTTGGGATCGCGCTGGCCGTGGCTGCCGGAAAAATCCATGCCCCAGCCTTCATCGTCGCCGCCTCTGGGTTCCTGGCGTTCGTCGCGCTCGTCACTTCCTGTCGGGGTGGCGGTCTGCGGTGTCGCCGGCGCATCGCTTGCGGCGCCAAGGTTGAAGGTAACCGCGTCGCCGGGATCATCCCTTTCCAGCAGCGGGTTTTCCTGCAGTGCCTGATCGATTTCGGCGTTCAGCTCCAGAGTCGACAACTGCAACAGCCGGATCGACTGCTGCAACTGCGGAGTCAGTGCCAGATGCTGCGAGAGCCTGAGCTGGAGTCCTTGCCTCATAGCTTCTTGTTGTTCTTGTGCCTACATTCTGAAATGCTCGCCGAGATAAACCCGGCGTACACTTTCATTATCGACTATATCGGCCGGGTGTCCAGCGGCAAGTACCTCACCCTCGTTGATGATGGTGGCGCGATCGCAGATGCCCAGGGTTTCGCGCACGTTGTGGTCGGTGATCAACACGCCGATACCGCTTTCCTTGAGAAAGCGGATGATCTGCTGGATGTCGATCACGGCAATCGGGTCGACGCCGGCGAAGGGTTCGTCGAGCAGGATGAAGCGCGGACGGGTCGCCAGGGCGCGGGCGATCTCGACGCGGCGGCGCTCGCCGCCCGAAAGCGAGGCCGCCAGGTTCTTGCGGATGTGGGTAATGTGCAGTTCCTGCAGCAGGACTTCTTCCCGCGCATCAATGGCAGCTTCGTCCAGATCCTGGAGTTCCAGCACTGCACGCACGTTTTCGGACACCGTCAGCTTGCGGAACACAGAGTTTTCCTGGGGCAGGTAGGACAAGCCCAGCTTGGCACGCCGGTGTATGGGCATGTGGGTGAGACGAACATTCTCGCCGCCGCTTTCACTTTCAAGGCGTATCTCGCCCCCGTCGGCTGCCACCAGGCCGACGATCATGTAGAAACAGGTGGTCTTGCCCGCTCCGTTGGGGCCGAGCAGGCCCACTACTTCGCCGGCGGCTACTTCGAAGGACACGTCGGCCACTACTGTCCGCGACTTGTATTTCTTGCGCAGATTGTGCGCCGAGAGGATGGCGGCTGGAACGGCGGCGACCGCCGGCGGCGCAGCCGTGTTTTCGTAGCCGAGAGGGAGCTGGCCGGGGATGTGGATCTTCATTCGCCTTCCGCCTCCAGCGGCTGTTTGAGCAAACGGCGCACGATGTCGCTGGCAAATCCCCGGCTTTGCAGAAAGCGCGCCTGGCGCGCCCATTCCTTCGGATTGGGCGGGGCAACCGAGAACTTCCGGCTCCAGGCGGCGCGGGCGCGCTCGATCTCGTCTGGCAGGTCGGCCTGCGCCAGTTGCTCCTCGATCATTTCGGGCGCCACGCCGCGGGTTTTCAGGGTGTGGCGCAGGCGCGAGGTGCCCAGGCGCGAGGCATTGCTGCGCAGGTAGTTTTCCGCCGTGCGGTTGTCGGACTGCAGTTGCGAGGCTTCCATGTCGGCCAGTACCGTGTCGATTTCCTCCTGCGTGCCGAGACCTGAAAGCTTGCGCGCCAGTTCGACACGGGTATGCTCACGCCGCGCCAGCAGTTTTATCGCCTGCTGGCGCAGTTCATTCGACATGGTGTCCGCCGCGCCGGGCGCGGCAACTGCTGTTCGACAAGATGCTGGTCCTCTGCCGGTGCCCTACAGGCTGCTAGGCCTGGCTGCCCTTCGCCGCTTCGGCAGTGCCAAGCGCCGCGACCCCGACCGCTTCGCGCACCCGGTTCTCGATTTCCACGGCGATGTCGGCATGCTCGCGCAGGAATTCGCGCGCGTTGTCCTTGCCCTGGCCGATCTTCTCGCCCTTGTAGGCGTACCAGGCGCCGGATTTTTCGACGATCTTGTGTTCGACGCCGAGTTCGACGATCTCGCCCTGGCGTGAAATGCCTTCGCCGTAGAGGATGTCGAAATGCGCTTCGCGGAAGGGCGGCGCGACCTTGTTCTTGACCACCTTGACCTTGGTTTCGTTGCCGATGACCTCGTCGCCCTTCTTGATCGCGCCGGTGCGGCGGATGTCCATGCGTACCGAGGCGTAGAACTTGAGCGCATTGCCGCCCGTGGTGGTTTCCGGGTTGCCGAACATGACGCCGATCTTCATGCGGATCTGGTTGATGAAAATCACCAGCGTATTGGTGCGCTTGATGTTGGCGGTGAGCTTGCGCAGGGCTTGCGACATCAGGCGTGCCTGCAGGCCGGGCAACTGGTCGCCCATTTCACCCTCGATTTCGGCGCGCGGCGTCAGCGCGGCGACCGAGTCGATCACGATGCAATCGACGCCGCCCGAGCGAACCAGCATGTCGGTGATTTCCAGGCCCTGTTCGCCGGTGTCGGGTTGCGAAATCAGCAGGTCGGGCACGTTCACCCCGAGCTTTGCCGCATAGCCGGGGTCGAGTGCGTTTTCCGCGTCGATGTAGGCCGCCACACCGCCGGCTTTCTGGATCTCGGCCACGATGTGCAGGCACAGCGTGGTCTTGCCGGAAGACTCCGGTCCATAGACCTCCACCACCCGGCCGCGCGGCAGGCCGCCTATGCCCAAAGCAATATCGAGGCCCAGCGAGCCGGTGGAAACGGTTTGAATGTCATCGATCGCCAGTCCTTCGCCCATCTTCATGATGGAGCCCTTGCCGAACTGTTTCTCGATCTGGGCCAGGGCGGCCTGGAGGGCCTTGCTCTTGTTCTCGTCCATTTTTTGCTTCCTTTTGAATGATTCGATTATGGCATGGATGGCACAGTTTTTGCGCGCTCCAGTTTCTTATGCGACATCGAGTCGGGCCAACAGGCCGCGCAGCGCGTAAACCACCGCCTGGCGACGGATTGCCTCGCGGTCGCCAGCAAATACGACAGTTTCCGCGGTAGCCGCCACGCCGGTCCGACACCAGGCAAAGCATACGGTCCCCACTGGCTTACCAGGTGAGCCACCCGTGGGCCCGGCGATTCCGGTAATAGCCAATGAAATCATTGCATTGGAGTTTTTCAGGGCGCCGTCCGCCATTTCAGCGGCGGTTTCCGGGCTCACCGCGCCGAATCCTTGCAGCGTTTCGGGCCGCACACCGAGCATCTGGATTTTCGCTGCGTTGGAATAGGTCACGAAGCCGCGCTCGAACCACGCCGAACTGCCGGACGTGTGAGTGATCACTTGCGAAACCCAGCCGCCGGTGCAGGATTCAGCGGTAGCCAGCAAAAGTCGGCGCTGACAACACGCCGCCCCGACCGATTCCGACAAAGCGCTCAGATCGGCATCCATCAGAACGGCAAAAACGCCTTGAATACCGCGATGGTCAGCACCGTGTAGCCGGCGGCGACGACGTCATCCATCATTACGCCGAAACCGTTCTTGATCTGCGTGTCGAAGAAGCGCGCCGGTTCCGGCTTGACGATGTCGTAGAAGCGGAACCAGAGGAAGGCCGCGAGCTGCCAGAGCAACTCGGGCGGGATCAGCAGCAGCACTGCCCAGAAGGGCACGATTTCGTCCCAGACGATGGCGCCGTGATCGATCACGCCCAGCGCGCGACCGGTGATCTGGCAGGCGGCGACGCCGAGGGCAAAAGCCAGCAGCAGGAAAATTGCGAAGCCGAGGTCGCCCGGCAGGTACATCCGCAGCAGCGGATAGGTAAGCCAGGCGAAGACGGTGCCCGCCGTTCCCGGGGCAAAGCGCGCGAGGCCGCTGCCCATGCCGCAGGCGATGAAATGCGCCGGGTGGTGAAACAGGAACGTCAGCGGTGGCGCGGGCAGCCTGGCCATTATCCGAAATGATCGAAGCCGCGCCGGGTGGGCGTGATGTCCCCGCCTTCGGCGTCGCAGAGGACGAGTTCGCCGGGCGGACCGGCGACGATCTCGCCGATGCGGGTCAGCGACAGATGGAGTTCAGCGGCCAGAGTTCCGATCCTGGCGTCTGCTGCCGCAGCGGCGGTGAACAGCAGTTCGTAGTCGTCGCCGCCGGCCAGCAGGCAATCGCGTTCCATCCCGGCGGCGGGCAGCTCGGGGATCTGCAGCCGGGCGGCAACCGCCGACTGCGCGAGGATGTGACCGAGATCCGCCAGCAGGCCGTCGGAGACATCGATCGCGGCTGTTGCCATTCCCGACAAGGCGAGGCCCAGCGCGACCCGCGGTTGCGGGCGGCACAAGGCGGAGAGGCAGTCCGCGAGCCGTGGCTCGTCCAGGATCGTGCGTCCCTGCAAGTGGGCCAGGCCCAGCGCCGCGCGTCCCGGGCGGCCCGAAATCCAGATCGAATCGCCAACTCTGGCAGTTGAACGGCGCAAGGCGCGTCCGGCGGCGACTTCGCCGAGGATCGTGACGCAGAAGGCGCGCGGCCCGCGCGTGGTATCGCCGCCGATCAGGTCGACGCCGAATTCGTCGGCGCAGGCAAAGAAGCCGCGCGCAAAATCATCGAGCCATTCAAAAGTCGGCGCTGGCGGTACGGTGATGCCGAGCGTCGCCCAGCGCGGCTGCGCGCCCATCGCCGCCATGTCCGAGATATTCACCGCGAGGCACTTCCAGCCCAGCGCCTCCGCGCCGGTGTCGGCGAGGAAATGCGTACCCTCGACCAGCATGTCGGTGGAGACGACCAGCTCCCGGCCGGGTGTCAGCGCGATCAGCGCGCCGTCGTCGCCGACGCCGAGCAGCGTGTGGCGGGTGGGCCGCTTGAAGTATTGGTCGATCAGCGCGAATTCGGAAGGCATGGCAACCTTTTTTGCCACAGAGGGCACATGGTTCGACGAACTCACCACGAGCGGAGATATTAATTTGTTTCCGACCATCCTGAGCTTGTCGAAGGATGTGCCCTCTGTGGCTATCTGGGCTTGGCCTCGTCCGGCCGCAGCACCGCAGCCAGCTTGTCCAGCACGCCATTGACGAACTTGTGGCCGTCGGTGCCGCCATAGGTCTTGGCCAGTTCGATGGCTTCGTTGATGATCACGCGGTAGGGCGTTTCGGGGTGGAGCTTGAGTTCGCAGGCGCCCAGCAGCAGGATGCAGCGCTCGATGGGCGAGACTTCGTCCCAACTGCGGTCGATATGCGGCGCCAACCCGGCCTTGAGCGACTCGGCCTGCTGCCGTGTTTCGCTGAGCAAGGTGGTGTAGAGCTGGCTGTCGGCCTTGTCGAAGCCGGGCACGCCTTCGGCTTGGACCTGAATCGCCGCTTCATCCTGATCGCCGACCTGCCATTGATAAAGGCCCTGAATGACGAACTCGCGTGCGCGCCGCCGCGGGGATTTGCTGCTGGCCACTACTTGAGAGCTTTCAGAAGGTTCGCCATCTCGATGGCCGCCTGCGCCGCCTCAGTACCCTTCTGCACCATGCGCACCAGCGCCTGGTCGTCGTTTTCAGTGGTCAGCACCGCGTTCGCAATCGGAATCCCGGTGTTGAGCTGCACGTCGGTGATGCCGCGCGCCGACTCGTTGGAGACGATCTCGAAATGATAGGTCTCGCCACGGATCACGGCACCCAGTGCCACCAGCGCATCGAAGCGGCCGCTTTGCGCCATGGCCTGGAGGGTCAGCGGCAGTTCCAGTGCGCCGGGAACGGTGGTGAACGTGATGTCCGCATCGGCAACGCCGAGGCGCGCCAGTTCGGCCAGGCAACCCGAGCGCAGGCCCTCGCCGATGGCGTCATTGAAGCGGCTTTGCGCCACGCCGACGCGCAGGCCGCGGCCGGCCAGGTTGGGTTCGAGTTCGCGAATCGTCATTTGAGTACCTTCCCCCCAGCCCCCTGCCCAAGGCAGGGGGTGACTGCGGTTCGCCGCTGCGCGGCTCCATGTGATGGCTGGCGCCCCTTCGGGCGGCCGTGCGGGGCGCTCATGCCGTTTTCTCCCCGCCTGGTGTGAAATAGCCGGTGATTTCCAGGCCGAAGCCGGCCATGCTCGGCATCTTGCGCGGGCTGGACATCAGGCGCATCCTGCCGACACCGACCTCGCGCAATATCTGTGCGCCGATGCCGTAGATGCGCGGGTCCCAGGTGTAGGCCGGGCGCTCCGTGCGTTCGCTCTTGAGTGCAGCCAGCAGGGCATTGCCGGTTTCCGCCCGATGCAGCAGCACCAGCACACCGCGTCCTTCTTCGGCGATCTTGCGCAGGGCGAAATCCACGCTGTAGGTGTGACCGCGACTGCCGTGGTCGAGGAAGTCCAGCACGCAGACGGCCTCATGCACGCGCACCAGGGTTTCTTCCGCGGCCGTGATTTCGCCGCGGGACAGCGCCAGATGCACGTCGCCGCTGCTGCGGTCGGCAAAGGCGCGCAGCCTGAACTGGCCCTGGGCGCATGCGACCTGCTTGTCAGCGACACATTCGATGAGCTTTTCGGTTTCCGAGCGATGGTGAATCAGGTCGCGGATGGTGCCGATCTTGAGGCTGTGCTCGCGCGCGAACTCGAGCAGGTCGGGCAGCCGCGCCATGGTGCCGTCTTCCTTGAGGATCTCGCAGATCACCGCCGCCGGCGTGCAGCCTGCCAGTTGCGCGAAATCGCAGCCGGCTTCGGTATGGCCGGCGCGCACCAGCACACCGCCGTTTTGCGCCATCAGCGGGAAAATGTGGCCGGGCTGGACGATGTCGGCAGCGGTGGTGTTCTTCGCCACGGCCGCCTGCACCGTGCGCGAACGATCCTGCGCCGAGATGCCGGTGGTGACGCCCGTCGCGGCTTCGATCGAGACGGTGAATGCCGTGCCGTGCTGCGCCTTGTTGTCGCGCACCATCAGCGGCAGCTCGAGCTGGCGGCAGCGCTCTTCCGTCAGCGTCAGGCAGATCAGGCCACGGCCCCACTTCGCCATGAAATTGATCGCCTCGGGCGTCACATGCTCGGCGGCCAGCACCAGGTCGCCTTCGTTTTCACGATCTTCCTCATCGACCAGGATCACCATGCGGCCGGCACGCAGGTCGGCGACGATATCGAGAACGGGGCTGATGCTCATGGCAGATGTCTTTGGCGGAATGAGCCTGCCATTTTACGCCGCGCCGGCGGTCAGCATGCGCTCGACGTAACGTGCGATCAGGTCGATCTCGAGATTGACCCGGGCGCCCGGGTGCAGGCGCTTCAGCGTGGTCACCTCGATGGTGTGCGGGATCAGGTTGATCGAGAAGCGGCGGCCGCCTTTGCCACCCACGCGGTTGGTGGTAAGCGAGACGCCATCGACCACGATCGAACCCTTGCGCGCGATGTACTTCGCCAGATTCTTCGGCGCCTTGATCACCAGCTCATGCGATTCGCCGATCGGCTCGAACTTCTCGACCTCGCCGACGCCGTCGACATGGCCCGATACCAGGTGGCCGCCGATGAAGTCGGACAGGCGCATCGCCTTTTCGAGATTCACCTCGCCACCCGCCGCATCGAGTCCGACCGTGCAGTCCAGCGTCTCGCGCGAGACATCGACCTGGTAGCTGCCCTTTTTCTTCGCGATCACCGTCAGACAGACGCCGCCGTGGGCGATCGAATCGCCCAGCGCGACATCACCGAGCTTGAGCCCCGGGGCTTCGACGGTGAGGCGCAGGCCCTCTTCCAGCGGCTGGACGTGGCTGATCTTTCCTACTGCGGTAATGATGCCGGTGAACATGGAGGCTCCAAAGCGATTGTTTAGCGCAGCACGCGCTCGAGGGTTGGCAGAAATGTTTCCGCGTTCTGGAAACCGATCACGCGCAGGTCGGCCAGTTCGCGGCCTGCGGCGTCATAAAAAATGATGCCCGGCGGGCCGAACAGGCCGAAGCGCTTGAGCAGCGTCGCATCGGCCGCGCTGTTGGCGGTCACATCGGCCTGCAGCAGCACGAGCTGTTTCAGGCGCGCGGCGACCTTGGCATCGGCGAAGGTGAAGCGCTCCATTTCCTTGCAGCTCACGCACCAGTCGGCGTAGAAATCCAGCATCACGGGTTTGCCGGCAGCCTTCGCTGCAGCGAGTCGGGCATCCAGCTGTTCGACCGAGGCGACGCGCTCGAAAGTCGGCGCTGGCGCCTCGGCGGCCACGCCGCTGCGCAGGAAGCCGAGCGGCTGCAGCGGGTCTTTCGCGCCGCCCAGCACGCCCATCAGCATCGCCGCGCCACCGAGCAGGAGGACCACGCCGAGCCCCTTGCCCAGCCGTTGCCAGCCCTGCGCGTGCGGCGGCAACGGGTCCAGCGCATGCAGGTAGATCGCCGGCACCACCATCAACAGCGCCCAGCCGAACATCTGCAGCCACAGAGGAATGACCGGGGAAACCAGCCACAGCGCGGTGGCCAGCATGATTACGCCGAAGAATTTCTTGACGCCTTCCATCCACGGTCCGGATTTCGGCAGCAGGGAGCGCGAGAAGGCGCCCACCAATAGCAGCGGTGCGCCCATGCCGAGCGCCATGACGAACAGCGCCGCCCCGCCGAGCACGGCATTGCCGGTTTGCGCGATGTAGAGCAGGGCGCCGGCCAGCGGTGCGGCGACGCAGGGGCCGACGATCAGGGCCGATAGCGCGCCCATCAGCGCAATGGCGGGCAGCGAGCCGCCCTGGCGGTTGGCCGTGTCGGAAACGCGGCTTTGCAGCGCCGCTGGCATTTGCAATTCGTAGAAGCCGAACATCGAGAATGACAGAACCACAAAGACCAGCGCGAAGCCGCCCAGCACCCATGCGTTCTGCAGCGCGGCGGAGAGCAGCGTGCCGGAAAGCCCGGCGGCGACGCCCACCGCGGCATAGGTCAGGGCCATGCCCAGCACATAGGCCAGCGACAGCACGAAGGCGCGCAGGTGGCTCACGGCGTGGCCGTGGTTGACGATGATGCCCGACAGGATGGGAATCATCGGGAAGACGCAGGGCGTAAGCGAGAGCAGCAGGCCGAAGCCGAAGAAGCTGAGCAGTACAAGGGCCAGGTTGTCGCCCTTGAACAGGCCGGCGATACGCGAACTTTCGTTGGCCGGAGTCGCGGCGGCTTGTTCAGAAGAAGTCGGCGCTGGCGGGACGGCGACCGGTGCGCCCCCGGATGCCGAAAACCCGCCGGCTACGGCCAGGTCCAGCCGCGCCTCCTGGTTAATCGGCGGGTAGCAGATGCCGCCGTCCCAGCAGCCCTGCGAGATAGTTTTCAGCGTCACCGCACCGGCGGCGGCCGCCACCGGCAGCAGGATCTTCACCTCCTTGCGATAGACCTCGACCTTGCCGAAGTTCTCGTCCTCTTTCACCTTGCCGGGCGGCAGCTTCGGCGCAACGAGGGTGCCGCCTTCCAGGGTGAACTTGAACTTGTCGCGGTACATGTAGTACTGGTCGGTGATCTGCCAGCGCGCCTCGATGGTCCTGGCATCGACGACACGCGCCGAGAAGCGGAAAGCCACTTGGGGATCCAGCGGCTCCTCGGCGCGGGCAAGGCCGGTGAGGGCGAACAGCAGCAGGAACAGAAAGCGGATCAGCATGTGGGGAGGTTCCCGGCGGCGGGTTCGGTGCGGGTTTCGGTCACGACCCAGCTCAGGTAGTCGGGGAGGCCATGGGCAATTGGGACCGCGATGATCTCGGGAAGTTCATAGGGGTGGGCGGCGCGGATCGCCGCCTCCAGATCTGCATAGCGCGCGGTCGTGCTCTTGATCAGCAACGGGACTTCCTCGGCACTTTCGATTGCGCCCTGCCAGCGATACACTGAACGGCAGGGCGCCAGCACGTTCACGCAGGCGGCCAGGCGTTCAGCCACCAGCATCGTTGCCAGCGTTTGCGCACTGGCCGCGTCGGGCAGGTTGGTGAAAATCAGCAGGGTTTGGCCGCTGGTTTGAGACATTTCCATCACGCTATTCTACCTTCGGCCCGTGCCGGGTCTGGGTTAGCCTGTCGCCCCCGGACGCTTGAATCCCGGCCCGCAACCGGGAGCAGAGGCTTGAGCAAACTATTGACTGACTTGATGGAGGCCGAGCGCAGGCGTCGCCAGTTTGCCATCGGCCGCAGCGGCAAGGATGCGCCGGCAAAGGCCGGCGATGCCGCGTTTGACGCCGATGAAGCCTTGCGCGCACGAATCGAAGCGGAGCATCTTGCCGCCGCCGAGGCCGATCCGTGGAAACGTGTTGCTCTCGACAGAAAGGCTTCCGGGGCGTATCCGCTTGCTGCTGAAAAGGATGCAGAACCGGCCACTGTGTCGCGCCTGGAGGCTGAGCAGAAAGCCGCCGAGGCGGCTGAACGCCGGGCGCGGGAAGCCTCTGAACTGGCTGCGGCCGCCCGCTCAGCCACGGCAAGACCCGAGGTGGCGGCGGAGACGGCCTCTTCGCAGCGCGGCCCGCAGCAGACCTGGCGGCGTTTGTTTGCCGCCACGGCCCTGGCCCTGATGGCGGGCATCGGCACTGGGTTCTGGCTGGGCAAGCCGCCCGCCGTCCCTGTGGGTCCCTGGCCGGAAGACCCGGGCGTATTGCGCCTGCGCCTTGACGACAGGTTGATGAATCCTCCCCGACAAGAGCCACGCACCATTCCGCGCGACCGAGCGCGGTGAGGCGCCGCCCGCCGCCCGGGCGTGGCGCTTTGGCGACGAATTCACATGCGTAGTGCCGGCATTGGCCGTGTCGGCATTGCTGTTAACCCGGAACTCTGTTAGCGTTTTACTACTTGTTAAGATTTATTAAGGATTGTTATATGACGAAAGCGATAGCCAGCTCGCTGGTCGCTGCAGTTATTCTGTTGTTCGGGTCGCTTGATCACGCGGCGGCGCAGGATGCCGGTTTCGACATAGCGCGTTTTCAGGTCGAAGGAAATACGATTCTGCCGGCGCAGACGGTTGAGGCGCTGGTGGCCCCCTTTGCCGGCAAGGGCAAGGTCTATGGCGATGTGCAAAAGGCCCTGGAAGCGCTCGAAGGCGAGTTTCGCCGCCTCGGTTACGGCACCGTGAATGTCTATGTGCCGGAGCAGGAACTCACCAGCGGTGTGGTCCGCCTGGTGGTCAGCGAGGGCGTGGTGGGCAAGGTCACCATCACCGGCAACAAGTTTTTCGACGAAGAAAATGTTCGCGCCAGCCTGCCCAACCTGAAGGAAGGTGTGGCGCCCAACATGCGCCAGCTTTCCGAAAACATCCAGCTCTCCAACGAAAACCCCGCAAAGCAGGTTGAAGTGACGCTGGCCGTCAGTGAAGAAGAGGGCAAGGTCAATGCCCGCGTGGATGTCAAGGAAGAAGACCCCTCGCGCTTCTATGTCACGCTGGACAACACCGGCAACAAGGCCACCGGCTATGCCCGGCTTGGCGTTTCCTACCAGAACGCCAACCTGTTCAACCGCGACCAGGTACTGACCCTGGCCTACACGACCGCCGTGGATCCCCCGGGCCGCATGAAAATTGGCGGCCGCAGGGTGCTGCCGTGGCATACCGACGGCGACGGCGTGAAAGTTGATATTGTCAGTATCGGCTACCGCCTGCCCCTGTATTCGCTGGGTGACAGCATCGACTTCATCTACGCCAATTCGAGCACCAACACCCCGTCCGTTTCGCCGACCCTCGGCGGCGGCCTCGGAATCAATGGCAAGGGCGATATCTTTTCGCTGCGCTACAACCACAATTTCGCCCGTGCCGGCGAATACACTTCGAAGGCCGTGCTGGCCTACGACTACAAGTACCTGAACAATACCTGCAGCATTGCCGGCATTAAAACGCCTTTTGGTTCGGCCGGTTGTACGCCGTTCACCTTGCGCCCGATTTCCGGCACCTACAGCGGCCAGTGGCAAAAGCCGGGCGAAAATATCGATTTCTACGTCTCAGCGGTGAAGAACATCCCGATGGGCGCCGATTATCCCTTCCCCGGTCCTTCCGATCCTCAGGACAACTACTCGGCGGCGTCGGGTTACAAGGTCAGGGACGACTATTCCGTGCTGCGGGCGGGCGCCAGCTATTTCGCCGCAGTTGGTGGCGACTGGCTGTTGCGGGCGGCCCTCAACGGGCAGTACGCGCACCACGGGCTGCCCAACGTCGAGCAGTTCGGCCTGACCGGCTGGACCACCGTGCGCGGTTTCAACGAGCGCGCCATCGCCCGGGATCGCGGCTATGTGGTCAATCTCGAGGTCTATACCCCGGATTTGGCCGCAATCATGGGCATCAATGGAAGCTTCAAGTTGCTGGGTTTCTATGATGCAGCGCAGGGTTTCAGTTACAACGTCACCCCGGGTGCCCTCGCGCCGGCCACCAATCGGCACGTCGGTGTCGCTTCGGCGGGTGTCGGCTTGCGCTACAACCTGAAGAAGGACATCAGCGCACGCTTCGACGTAGCGCGGGTCGTGGATGGCTTCACGCCAAATGGCCTGGCCACCGTCCAGTCCGA
>JBIJDJ010000052.1:0-16715 GCA_044344175.1 Sulfuritalea sp. | reverse complement strand
TTCAATCAGCGCCGACAGCCCAGGATGGCTGTTGTTGGCGCGAACCTATGCTGAACTGCACCAGTTCAAGGAAGCGGAAGCTGCCTTCGAAAAGGCCTCAAAACTTGTACCTGCGGACGCACAGATGCTAGTTGACTGGGCGAAAGTTACTGTTTCAGCCAACAACGAGACTTGGACTCCGGCGGCACAGGCTATCCTGAAAAAAGCGCTGGCCCTCGATCCCAATAATTTGAAAGGGCTAACCCTTGCGGCCAGCGAAGCGGATAGTCGGAATGATCGTCGGCAGGCAGCAACCTATCGTGAGAGGATTGCCAAGGTGACCGCATCCGGCGCAGGCAAATCAACGGAATCAGAATTGACTCCGAAGAAGATGCGACCCTGAGCTTTCGCGGCGAATCAGCTTGTTCTGATGCCCGTTGATGGATTCGCGACCGCCTCCGGGCGCACAGCGGAAGCCGGCGGAACCAACGATGCGGAGCATCCTTCGCCTCAAACGACATCCGTTGGGCGATTGAGAGAAGGTTCCTTCTCGACCATTCAGGCGATCTTGACCGGGATCCTGCCGATCTTCGCCTGCCACTCCTTTGGCCCCGTGATGTGCACCGAGGTGCCGAGCGAATCGACGGCGACGGTAACGGGCATGTCCTTGACGTCGAATTCGTAGATGGCTTCCATGCCGAGGTCGGCGAAGCCCACCACTTTCGCCGACTGGATCGCCTTGGCGACGAGGTAGGCGGCACCGCCGACGGCCATCAGGTAGGCCGACTTGTGTTTCTTGATGGCCTCGATCGCCGCAGGTCCGCGTTCGGCTTTGCCGATCATGGAAATCAGTCCGGTTTGCGCCAGCATCATTTCGGTGAACTTGTCCATCCGCGTGGCGGTGGTCGGACCGGCCGGACCGACGGCTTCGTCGCGTACCGGGTCGACCGGGCCGACGTAGTAGATGACGCGGTTGGTGAAATCAACCGGGAGCTTTTCACCCTTCGCCAGCATGTCGGCGATGCGCTTGTGGGCGGCATCGCGGCCGGTGAGCATCTTGCCGTTGAGGAGCAGGGTCTGGCCGGGCGTCCAGGCTGCAACTTCAGCGGGTGTCAGCGCGTCCAGATTGACGCGCGTCGAGGTCCTGGTGTTCGGTTGCCAGGTCACCCTGGGCCAGTCTTCGAGTCTGGGCGACTGCAGTTTGGCGGGGCCGGAACCGTCGAGATGGAAATGGATGTGGCGCGTCGCGGCGCAGTTGGGAATCAGCGCCACCGGCAGGTTGGCGGCGTGGGTCGGGTAGTCGAGCACCTTGACGTCGAGCACGGTGGTCAGACCGCCCAAACCTTGCGCGCCGATGCCCAACGCATTGATCTTCTCGTGCAGTTCGAGGCGCAGTTCCTCCGCACGAGTCTTTGCACCACGGGTTTTCAGGTCCTGGATATCCACCGGCGCCATGATGGCTTCCTTGGCCAGCAGCATGGCCTTCTCCGGCGTGCCGCCGATGCCGACTCCCAGAATGCCGGGCGGGCACCAGCCGGCACCCATGGTCGGCACCGTCTTGAGGATCCACTCGACCAGGTCGTCCGACGGATTCAGCATGGCGAACTTGGCCTTGGCCTCCGAGCCGCCGCCCTTGGCCGCGCAGATGACTTCGAGATGGTTGCCGGGGACGATTTCGTAATGCACCACGGCCGGGGTGTTGTCCTTGGTGTTCCTGCGCGTGCCGGCCGGATCGGCCAGCACCGAGGCGCGCAGCGGATTGTCGACGTTGCCGTAGGCGCGGCGCACGCCTTCATTGACCATCTCCTGCACCGAGAGCGTGGCATCCCACTGCACCTGCATGCCGACCTTGAGGAATACCAGCGCGATGCCGGTGTCCTGACAGATCGGGCGGTGGCCCTCGGCCGACATGCGGCTGTTGGTCAGTATCTGGGCGATGGCATCCTTCGCCGCGGGCGACTCTTCGCGTTCGTAAGCGGCGCCGAGCGCCGTGATGTAGTCGAGCGGATGGTAGTAGCTGATGAACTGGAAGGCGTCGGCGACGGACTGGATGAAATCGTCCTGGCGGATGGTGGTCATGGCTGGCTCCGGGTCAGTGATGTTTGGCGCGCTGCAGGGCGAGGTTTTGGGTCATCATCCGGTCGACCGCGGCCATGGCGACGGCGGAGAGCAGGAACACGACATGGATGATGACTTGCCACTTGATCGTGTGTTCGGTCAGGTTGGCGGCGTTGATGAAGGTCTTCAGCAGGTGGATCGACGAGATGCCGATGATGGCCGTCGACAGCTTGATCTTGAGGACGCCGGCATTGACGTGCGACAGCCACTCGGGCTGGTCCGGATGGCCTTCGAGGTCGAGGCGCGAGACGAAGGTCTCGTAACCGCCGACGATGACCATGATCAGCAGGTTGGCGATCATCACCACGTCGATCAGGCCGAGGACGGCCAGCATGACGTCTGCCTCGCTGACGCGCTCGGCGGCGAAGGCCCCGTGAACGAGGTGGTTCAGTTCGACCATGAACAACCAGCAATAGACGACCTGGGCGACGATCAGGCCGAGGTAGAGGGGAGCCTGGATCCAGCGGCTCCAGAAGATGATGTATTCCATCGGTTTGATGATCGGGTTCATGGCGTCGCGTCGTCGTTGGTGCGGGGCAGCAATCTTACCCTAGGACCCGCGTATTCATGCGGCGGGCAGCGTAAGTCGCATGTAAGGCTCTTTTACTTTAATGCACAAGCTCTTAGAATGCGCGGTTCCGGTTGGTAACCAGAACGGTCGGCGGCAGTGCTTGCTTCCATCGGCTATTCACGAACTTTCCGTCTGGCGGCAGCTACAGCCGGCTTGTCGGAACTCATTTTCATCCGGATGTCATCCGGCTACATGCGAGAGGAGAGGTGTCAATGTCCAGCATCGAATCAAATGTCACGGAAAGTCGTGTATTTCCCCCGTCGGACGCAGTGGTCAAGAAGGCCACCATTTCCGGGATGGCGGCCTACGAGGCACTGTGCAAGGAAGCGGACCAGGATTACGCCGGTTACTGGGCCCGTCTGGCCCGGGAACACGTGACCTGGAAGCAGCCTTTCACCAAGTCGCTGGACGACTCCAAGGCGCCTTTCTACGAATGGT
Organism: Sulfuritalea sp.; assembly: GCA_044344175.1. Classification (GTDB taxonomy): domain Bacteria; phylum Pseudomonadota; class Gammaproteobacteria; order Burkholderiales; family Rhodocyclaceae; genus Sulfuritalea. The sequence goes on along the minus strand of JBIJDJ010000052.1, from coordinate 13,609 downwards.
TTGCCGACGGCAAACTGAATGTCTCCTACAACTGCCTCGATCGCAATATCGAAGCCGGGCTCGGCGACAAGGTTGCGATCATTTTTGAAGCTGACGGCGGGCAGTCCTACAAGGTCACCTACAAGGAATTGCTGTCGCGTGTTGCCCGCTTTGCCAACGCACTTCGTGCGCAGGGCATCAAGAAAGGCGATCGCGTCCTGATCTACATGCCGATGTCGGTCGAAGGCGTGGTCGCGATGCAGGCCTGCGCCCGCATCGGCGCCATCCATTCGGTAGTGTTCGGCGGTTTCTCCGCGAAGAGCGTGCAGGAACGCATCCAGGATGCCGGCGCCGTTGCCGTCATCACTTCCGACGAGCAGTGCCGCGGCGGCAAGAACATTCCGCTGAAGCCGGCGGTTGACGATGGCATCGCCATGGGCGGCTGCGAGTCGATCAAGACGGTCATCGTCTTCAAGCGCACGGGTGGAACCTGCAACATGGTCGCCGGCCGCGACATCTGGTGGGACGATGCCACCGCCGGCCAGTCCGACGTCTGCGAACCCGAGTGGGTCGATGCCGAGCACCCGCTGTTCCTGCTCTACACCTCCGGTTCCACCGGCAAGCCAAAGGGCGTGCAGCACAGTTCGGGCGGCTACCTGCTGCATGCGATCCTGACCATGAAGTGGACCTTTGACATCAAGCCCGACGATGTCTTCTGGTGCACCGCCGACATCGGCTGGGTTACCGGCCATACCTACATCACCTACGGTCCGCTGGCCTGCGGCGCCACCGAGATCGTGTTCGAAGGCGTGCCGACCTACCCGGACGCCGGACGTTTCTGGAAGACCATCCAGGCGCACAAGGTCACCGTGTTCTACACCGCACCGACCGCCATTCGCTCGCTGATCAAGTCCGGCGAAAACACTCCGACAACGCATCCGAAGAACTACGACCTGACCTCACTGCGCATCCTTGGTTCGGTCGGCGAGCCGATCAATCCGGAAGCCTGGATGTGGTACTACAACAATGTCGGCGGTGCGCGCTGCCCGATCGTGGATACCTTCTGGCAGACGGAAACCGGCGGCCACATGATCACTCCGCTTCCCGGCGTCACGCCGCTGGTGCCGGGTTCCTGCACCCTGCCGTTCCCCGGCATTGCGGCTGCCATCGTCGACGAAACCGGCAATGACGTCGAATGGGGCAAGGGCGGCTTCCTCGTTGTGAAGAAACCCTGGCCGGCGATGATCCGTACCATTTATGGCGATCCGGAGCGCTACAAGAAGTCCTACTTCCCGGTGGATTTCGGCGGCAATGTGTATCTGGCGGGCGATGGTGCGATGCGCGACGCCAAGACCGGCTACTTCACCATCATGGGGCGCATCGACGACGTGCTGAACGTCTCCGGTCATCGCATGGGCACCATGGAAATCGAATCGGCGCTGGTATCCAATCCGCTGGTGGCGGAAGCTGCCGTGGTCGGTCGTCCGGATGACATGACCGGCGAGGCGATCTGTGCCTTCGTCGTGCTCAAGCAGTCGCGTCCCAGCGCGGAAGAGGCGAAGAAGATCGCCGCCGAACTGCGCAACTGGGTCGGCAAGGAAATCGGTCCGATCGCCAAGCCGAAAGACATCCGCTTCGGCGAGAATCTGCCCAAGACGCGTTCCGGCAAGATCATGCGCCGCCTGCTGCGCAGCCTGGCGAAGAACGAAGAGATCACCCAGGATGTGTCTACTCTGGAAAATCCGGGAATTCTGGATCAGCTGAAACAGAACGCGTAAGCCCTGGCATGAGATTGAAAAACGCCCCTCGCAAGACGGGCGTTTTTTTGTGTCCCGGCGCCAGCCGGAACGGTACCCCCTTGTGGGATGAGCCAACCTCAAGAGGGTTGCGGCGAGTTACCATGCCAGGAGGAAATCGTTTCCGATGGAGGTGATGACATGATTCGTTCCCGACTCGTCGCGCAACGCCTGGCGTTTCTGTTCCTGGTCGGCTGCTTCTTTTTCAACTATCCATTGCTCTCGGTGTTCAACCGCGGAGGCGATTTCTTCGGCATGCCGCCGCTGTATGCCTGGCTGATGGGATCCTGGCTGGCGCTCATCGCGCAAATGGCCTGGGTGGTCGAGAGCCGGAAAGACTGAGCATGAAGACCTTTCCCCCAGCCCCTTTCCCGAGGAAAGGGGTGACCATGGTTCCGTCGCTGCGCGACGTCCATGGAGTTGACTCTACGCCGCCTTGGGGCGGCCCCGCGGAGGCGTAATGTTGCAAGGCTGGGTAATCGTCCTCGCCTCGTTCCTCTACCTGGGGGTGCTGTTCGCCATCGCCTGGTATGCGGACCGGCGCGCCGATACCGGGCGTTCCCTGATCTCAAATCCGGTGGTGTATGCGCTCTCCCTGGGCGTGTATTGCACGACATGGACCTTCTACGGCAGCGTCGGCCGTGCAGCGGCCAGCGGCATCGGCTTCCTGCCGATTTACCTGGGCCCGACCCTGTTGTTCGCTTTGGCCGGATTCATCCTGCACAAGATGATTCGCGTCGCCAAGGCCAATCGCATCACCTCGATCGCCGACTTCGTCGCCTCGCGCTACGGCAAGAGCCAGCTACTCGGCGGCTTGGTGACGGTGATCGCGGTGGTCGGCGTGATTCCCTATATCGCCCTGCAACTCAAGGCCGTATCGAACAGTTTTGCGATCCTTGCCAGCTATCCGGAGATCATCATGCCGGCCATGGCGGGCGCCGTCCCGATCTTTCAGGACAGCGCACTGTACGTGGCGATGATCCTGGCGGCATTCACCATCCTCTTCGGTACCCGCCATCTCGACGCCACCGAACGCCACGAAGGCATGGTGGCGGCGATCGCGGTCGAATCCGTTGTCAAGCTCGCTGCCTTCCTGGCGGTCGGCATCTTCGTCGTCTGGGGCATTCACGACGGGATCGGCGACATTTTTGCGCAGGCGGCGGCCGTACCCGAGGTTGCCCGCCGTCTCGCCACCGCCGACTCTCCGGCCGCCTACGGAACCTGGGGCACGCTGATCTTCCTCTCCCTGTTCGCCGCGCTGCTGCTGCCGCGCCAGTTTCAGATCGCCGTGGTGGAAAATGTCGACGAAAGCCATTTGCGTCGCGCGGTGTGGATGTTTCCGCTCTACCTTTTCCTGATCAACCTCTTCGTGTTGCCGGTGGCGCTGGCCGGCATGCTGCATTTCCGCGGCGCCGGGGTCGACGCCGATACCTTCGTGCTGACCCTGCCGATGGCCCATCAGCACGAGGCACTGGCGCTGTTCGTGTATATCGGCGGCCTGTCTGCGGCCACCGGCATGGTGATCGTCGAAACCATTGCGCTGTCGACCATGGTCTGCAATGACCTGGTCATGCCGGCGCTGTTGCGCCTGCCGATCCTGGGTCTGGCGGCGCGCGCGGATCTCTCCGGCCTACTGCTGGAAATCCGGCGCTGGGCCATCGCCGTGATTCTCGGCCTCGGCTATCTCTATTTCCGCGTCGCCGGCGAAGCCTATGCGCTGGTCTCGATCGGCTTGATTTCCTTTGCCGCCGTGGCGCAGTTCGCGCCGGTGGTGATCGGCGGCCTGTTCTGGAAAGGCGGTACGCGCGACGGCGCGCTGGCCGGCCTTGCGTTTGGTTTCGTGCTGTGGGCCTACACGCTGCTGCTGCCCTCATTCGCCAAGTCGGGCTGGCTGCCCGACGGCTTCATCGCCCACGGCCTGTTTGGCATCGAACTGCTGCGTCCGCAACACCTGTTCGGGCTCAGCGGACTCGACGAAATCACCCATTGCCTGGTCTGGAGCCTGCTGGTCAATCTCGGCGCCTACATCGGCGTCTCGCTGCAGCGCACGCCGAATGTGCGTGAAGCACGCCAGGCGACACTTTTTGTCGGCGGTGCCGAGGCAGCGGGCATACCCGGTTGGCGCGGCAGCGCCGGCTTGACCGACCTGCTGCCGCTGGCCGGACGTTTTCTCGGCCGCGAGCGTGCCGAGGAGGCGTTTTTGCGTCATGCGCGACAACGCGGCCTGCACTCGATTGAGGAACTTCCTGCCGATACGCGGCTGGTGAACTTTTCCGAAACCCTTTTGGCGGGCGCCATCGGTTCGGCCTCGGCGCGCGCCATGGTGGCCTCGGTGGTGACCGAGGAACCGCTGGGCATCGACGAGGTGATGAACATCCTCGACGAAGCCTCGCAGGTGCGCGCCTACACGCGAGAGCTGGAGCAGAAGTCGCTGGAACTGACCCGTGCCACGGCCGAACTGCGCGAGGCCAATGCGCGGTTGCAGGAACTCGATCGCATGAAGGACGATTTCATCTCGACCGTGACCCACGAGCTGCGTACGCCCTTGACCTCGATCCGGGCCTTCTCCGAAATGCTGCAGGAGGATCCGAAGACCGACCTGGCGCAGCGCACGCGCTTTCTCGGCATCATCGTCAGCGAGACGGTGCGCCTGTCGCGCCTGATCAACCAGATTCTCGACCTGGCCAAGCTCGAATCGGGGCGTGCCGAATGGACCGTGGCCGCTGTCGACGTGAGTGAGGTGATCCATGAAGCCGCGGATTCGCTGACCGTGCTGTTCGCCGACAAGCACGTGACCCTGGATCTTGACGGCTGCGAGACCGGACTCAGCGTGATGGCCGACCGCGATCGCCTGATGCAGGTAATGGTGAACCTGCTGTCGAATGCGCTCAAGTTCGTGCCGGCGGAAAGCGGCCGGGTGACAGTCGGCGCTGCTGCGCGCGGCGTATCCGGGACTCCGCTTCGCGGGCAGGCAACGGCGAGCGAAGTTTGTGTCAGTGTCACCGACAACGGCCCCGGCATCCATGCCGCGGATCAGGACGTCATCTTCGACAAATTTCGCCAGGGTACGGGCACCACCGATGTACTCACCGACAAGCCTCAGGGCACCGGCCTGGGCCTGCCGATCAGCCGGCAGATCATCGAGTATTTCAACGGTCGGCTATGGGTGGAAAGCAAGCCGGGTGCCGGTGCGCGCTTTGTGTTCACACTGCCGCGTCAGGCAGGCGATAATGACAAAACCCCGTCAGGGGGTACAGTTCCCAGCCGGAGCGGGGGACATAACAAGTTGCAGGGGGAAGCATCGTGAGCCATCGCATCCTGATTGTTGATGACGAGCCGAACATCGTTATCTCGCTTGAGTATCTGATGAAGAAGGAAGGCTTTCAGATCGCCATCGCGACCGATGGTGAGGCGGCGCTGCAACTGGCGTCCGAGTTTGCCCCGGACCTGATCCTGCTCGACGTGATGATGCCGAAGAAGTCCGGCTTCGAGGTCTGCGAGGCCTTGCGTGCCGATCCGGCGCGGGTCGGAGTAAAAATCATCATGCTTACCGCCAAGGGCCGCGACACGGAAATCACCAAGGGTCTGGCGCTCGGTGCCGACTCCTATGTCACCAAGCCGTTCTCGACCAAGGATCTCGTCGTCCAGATCAAGTCGCTGTTGGCCTGACATGAAGGCGAAGTTTCGTTTCATCCTGGCCGCCGGCGTGCTGGGCCTGCTGATGACCGGCCCCTTTGCGCTGACCGCGCTGCTGCTGTTTGCCGATGCCAGGGATGCCGAACGCGCCGCATTGGCCGAGTTTCTGCTGCCGCGCCTGCCGCTGGGCGGCCTGCTGACCGTGATGGGATTTGTCGCCGGCGTGATGCTGTTGCGCAGCCTGTTTCAGCATTACGTGCATGGTCTGATGCGCATGGCGGAAACCTTGCGCCTGATGTTGGGCGCCAATCGGAATTTCCGCGTGGCACCCGAAGGGCCGCCCGAGATTCGCGAATTGGCGCGTGCCGCGAATGACCTGGCGCAGCAGCGGGACGAACTGCTGAACGATGTCGAAGCGCAGATCGGGCAGGCCAAGGCGACCGTGGAGGAGGAAAAGAACCGGCTCGCTGCATTGATGTCGGAACTCGCCCTGGGAGTCGTGGTGTGCAATCTCGATGGTCGCATCCTGCTCTACAACAGCCGTGCCCGGCTGCAGTTCAAGGCCCTGGCGCAGGGGCCGACCTCGATGAGTGGCGGCGCCCTGATCGGCCTCGGCCGCTCGATCTTTTCCATCCTCGAGCGGGGGCAGATCACGCATTCGCTGGAAAACATCCAGCAGCGGCTGCGCAAAGGCAGTGCCGAGCCGACTGCGAACTTCATCACCAGCACGCGCGCCGGGCAGTTGCTGCGCTGACAGATGGCACCCGTGCTGCGCACGGGCGCCGACAGCGCAGCAACTGCCATTGTGGACAGCCTCTCCCCCAACCCCCCTGCCGGGCAGGGGGGCGATGATGTTAGTGGGCAGGCTGCGCCTGCCCATGAGATGACAACTGCAAATATGCTCGGTGCCGAACTGGAGGTCACCGGCTACGTCCTAACGATAGAAAACATCACGCGCAACTTCGAGCGCGAGGCGGAGCGCGACCAGGCGCTGCAGGCCCTGACCGACGGCAACCGCGCGGCGCTGGGCAACATTCGCGCCGCGGTGGAGACCCTGATCGACTCGCCCGAGATGGAGGCCGATTACCGCGAGCGCTTCACGCGCGTCATCGCCGATGAGTCGACCGCCATGAGCCAGCGGCTTGAAGCCACCATGAGCCGTTTTGCCGACGCGCTGAAAACCCGCTGGCCGCTGGAAGACGTGTTGGGTGTCGACATCATTGGCGCCGCCGCACGTCGTATTGAAGACCGATTGAAACTGCCGATCAAGAACGAAGAGCAGGATGCAACGCTGTGGATGCGGGTGGATAGCTTCGCCCTGATCCAGGCCATCACCTTCCTCGCTTCGCGCCTGCAGGATCACTATGAAATTCGCGAGTTGCGCCTGCGGCTGTCCGCCGAAGGAAAAATGGTGTTCGTCGACCTGATCTGGTCGGGCACCACGGTGTCCTCGGAAACGCTCTACACTTGGGAGCTCGAGCCGATGAACGTCGGCAACGAGACCAGTCCGCTGACGCTGCGCGACGTCATCGACCGTCATGGGGGCGAGATCTGGTACCAGCGCGAAAAGGCCGCGCACCGGGCCTTTTTCCGCGTCGTTCTGCCGGCGGCGGTCATGCCCGACGCACCGGTGGTCGACCAGGCGCAGCACCTGCACAGCGACAGTCGCCCCGAGTACTACGATTTCGACCTGTTCGCCGCGCGCGATGCCGCGGGTTCGGGCATCGACCTGGAGCGCAAGCTGACGGAACTGGCCTACTCGGTGTTCGACACCGAAACCACGGGCTTGCAGCCTTCCCAGGGCGACGAGATCATCCAGCTGGGGGCGGTGCGCATCGTCAACAATCGCCTGTTGCGGCAGGAAATTTTCGATCAGCTGGTCGATCCGGTGATTCCGCTCAAGCCCGAAGGCATGGCCATTCACGGCATCACGGAGGCCATGGTGAGCGGCCAGCCGCGGCTCGACGTGGTCCTGCCGGCATTCCACGAGTTCTGTGCCGAGACCGTGCTGGTGGCACACAACGCCGCCTTCGACATGCGTTTTTTCCAGTTGAAGGAAGACAGCCTTGACGTGCGCTTCACCCAGCCGGTGCTCGATACGCTGCTGCTGTCGGCGGTGATCCACCCGAACCAGGAGTCGCACCGGCTGGAGAGCATCGCCGAGCGGCTTGGCATCAACGTCATCGGTCGCCACACGGCACTGGGCGACGCCTTTGTCACCGGCGAAGTCTTCCTCAAGATGGTTCCGTTGCTGGCCGACATGGGCATCGTCACGCTGCGCCAGGCGCTGGATGCTGCGCAGAAGACCTACTTTGCCCGGGTCAAGTACTGATCATGACAGTCACCGAAATCCTTCCCCACTCAGGCGCCATCACCGCTTGCGCCGCCCGCATCGCCGCTACGGTCGACGTCGCGGCGCTGGCGGCGTGTGCCGCCGAGGCGCGGCGGCTGGCGACCGCCCTGCATCACGGGGAGGCAGGAGCGGCGCTGGTGAGCGGTGTCCTTTCCCGCCTCAATGATGCGATCGTGGTGCGCGTTCTGGCCTTGCTGCAGCAACGCTTTCGCCTGCCGCCGGCACGCTGGTGCTGGCTCGGCCTCGGCTCCGAGGGGCGCCTGGAACAGACTTTGTGCACCGACCAGGACAACGGTCTCGTGTTCTCCGCCAGCGACGACGGCGAGGCGCAACAGTTGCGCGAGTTGTTTCTGCCCTTCGTCCGCGCGACAAACCAGGCGCTGGCGGAATGCGGCTTTCCGCTGTGCGACGGCGAGGTCATGGCCGGCAATCCGCGCTGGTGCCTGTCGCGGTCCGAGTGGCTGGAAAGTTTTTCCGCCTGGGTGCGCACGCCCGAACCGGAAGCCCTGCTCAACGCCGCGATCTTTTTCGATTTCCGGCCGCTGGCCGGCGATGCAGAACTGGCGGCCGGGTTGCGCCAGGCCTTGTCTGAACTGACGCGCGGCAACGAAATCTTTCTGCGCATGATGACGGTCAACGCATTGGCGGCGTCGCCGCCGCTGGGGCGATTGCGCGATTTCGTCACAGAAACCGACAGTGGCGGCACGATCGACCTGAAGAAGTTCGGTTCGCGCATCTTCGTCGATGCCGCACGCATCATGGCGCTCGGCGCTGGTGCTACCGAGACCTCCACCGCAGCGCGCCTGCAGCGGATGGCCGCCGAGGGGATAATGTCGAACGCCGACGCCGAGGCGGCGGTGCACGCCTTTCACGCCCTGCAGGGCATTCGCTTTGCGGTGCAGGCTGCCGCCGCTGGTACGCCGGGTAATCAACTCGACCCGCAACGCCTGAACGAATTCGACCGCCGCGTTCTGCTCGAAGCCCTGCGCCAGGCACGCGGACTGCAACAAAGTTTGAAGACCCGATTCCACATTGATACATGACTCCAAGGACACCCCATGGCTTCCGAATCCCGCGAGGAACTCCTCGCTTTCCTGCGCAAGACTGTGCCGTACAAGGACATGGGCGCATTTGCCCTCGAGGCCCTGGTTGCCAGCCTGACGCCGCTCGATGTGGCCGACGGCAGCTTCATTCTGGAACCGACCGACATGCCGCCGGACCTGTTCATCATCGAGTCGGGCAGGGTGCAGGCGCGGTTGGCGGGCGACGTCAACCTGACTGACCAGCCGCTGTACGATCTGGAGCCGGGGCAAAGCTTTCCCCTCGCCGCCGTGGCGGCGAAGCGGCCCGCGATCAACGTCTACAGTGCCATGGGGGAAGTGCGGGTTTGGCGTCTCGCCAGCGCCGACTTTTCTACTTTGCTACTCTCCAGTTGCGAATTCAATCGCTTCGTCCTCGATCACGTCGCCGGCCTGCTGGATGAGGCGCGGCAGCAGATCGAGATCCAGTTCGGCCAGCGCAATTCCGATCAGCAGTCGATCAACGCACAGCTTTCAGGCTTCTTGCGGCCGACCGTGATTACCGTCACGCCGCAGACCTCGATCAAGGCGGCGATGGAGACCATGGTGAAGGCAAAGGTAGGCTCGGTTGTCGTGGCCGACGCCGGGAACCGTCCGCTGGGGATCTTCACCCAAAGCGATGCCTTGCGCCGCGTGGTGATTCCGGAACATCCGACCAGTGCCCCCATCGAGCAGGTGATGACCGCGCCGCCGGCTACCATCGGTGCGAATGCCACGGCCTATGACGCGATGCTGGCGATGGCGATGCACCGCATCCGGCACCTGGTGATCCTCGATGGCGAGGACAGGGTGGCCGGCGTGGTATCCGAGCGCGATCTGTTCGCCATGCAGCGCATCGGTTTGCGCAATGTGCGCAAGGTGATCGAATCCGCGGCGGATATCGATGCCCTGAGCCGGGCCGCGGGCGACGTGCGGCGCCTGTGTCTCAACATGCTGAGCCAGGGCGTCAGCGCGGAGAAGCTGACCCAGTTCATTTCAGGCCTGAATGACAGCCTGACGCGCCGCGTGATCGAGATCAGCCTGGCGCAGCACGACCTGCACGGCCTTGACTGGGCCTGGCTGGCGTTCGGCTCGGAAGGGCGCGACGAGCAGACCTTCAGCACCGACCAGGACAACGGAATCATTTTCGCCTGTCCCGACGCAGCCGGTCGCGATGCGCTGCGGCAGCGTTTCCTCGGCTTTGCGCTCGAGGTCAATCAAGGCCTGGCACGCTGCGGCTTCCCTCTATGCAAGGGCAACATCATGGCCAGTAACCCGCTGTGGTGTCTGACGCATGACGAGTGGAAGGAACGTTTCACGCAATGGATCCGCAAGCCGGAGCCGGAGGCGTTGCTGAATGCCACGATCTTCTTCGACTTCCGCGCGCTATACGGCAACGAGGCGCTGGTCCGGGCCTTGAGCACCTGGCTGCTGGACGCGACCGCGAATGCCAATCTGTTCCTCCGCTTCATGGCGGAAAACGCCGTGAAGGCGGCACCGCCGCTGGGGATGATTCGCGATTTTTCTTTCGACAGCAACGCCGATTTTCCGCATACGCTCGACCTCAAGGCTTTCGGTGCCCGCCTCTTTGTCGACGCGGCGCGCATTGTCGCGCTGGCCCACGGCATTCCGGCCAGCAGCACCGTGGAGCGACTGCGCGCGGCCGCGGCACAGGGCAAGCTGGGCGGCGACGACGTCAATGCGGTGATCGAGGGCTTCTTCTTCATCCAGCAGTTGCGCCTGCGCAACCAGCGCGCGGGGACCCCGCCCGGCGGCGAGAACCGTGTCGACCCGGACAAGCTCAATGAACTGGACCGACAGGTGCTGAAAGAGGCTCTCAAGCAGGCGAAGCGGCTGCAGTCGCGGCTGCAGCTCGAATACCGGTTGTGACCGAAGTCCGGGTGCCGCTGCGCACGCCGCTGTTCCGTGGTGAACGGCGGCTGCGCATTGCCCTCGTCGGCCTGCCCGGCGGCGGCAAGACGACGCTGTTCGACGCGGTGTCGAGTACGGCGCCGCAGCGCGGTGCGTTGGCCGGTACGCATGGCATTTATCGTGAGTGCACGGTCCAGATCGGTTTCGATGAAGCCAGCGTGGTGGACCTGCCGGGCGTCCATTCGCTGCATCATCTGGAAGGCGATGATCTCCTGGCGCTGAAGTATCTGCTCTGGGGCGATGAGCGTCCCGCGGTCTCGGTGCACGAACGCTCCGGCCCGCCGGTACCTTTTGCGCCGCCCGACCTGATCATCCAGGTGGTCGATGCCAGCAACCTGCAAAGCCACCTCGAATTGACGCTGGAGTTGAGCCAGTTCGGCCGGCCCATCGTGCTGGCGCTGAACCGCATGGACGAGGCGGCGAAGAAGGGCCTCTACATCAACGCCAGGGCCCTCGAGCAACTGCTCGGGATCCCCGTGGTGCCCACCGTGGCCCTGATGGGGCAGGGCCTCTCGGCACTTTTCGACAGGGCGGTGCATGCAGCGCGCGAGGCGGCCTGCCCGCTGCCGCAGCCGCCCAGCCGGCATATCGCGCAGAGCCTCGAACCGCTTTCGGCGGCGCTCAACCGGCCGCAGGTCCACGCTGCCTTCCGCCTGCCGCATCCCATGCTGCTGTTGCAGTTCGCGGCGGCCGACGGTTTCATCGAGGACGAACTTGGCCAGCACTTTCCGTCGCTGCTGCCGGAATTGCGCGCTTTGCGCGCGGCCGCCGGGGCGAGCCTGCCGCGACCGCTGGCGGACGAACTGCATGCCGACCGCCACCATCGCGCCGCCAGTCTGGTCGAAGCGGCGCAGCGCTGGGGATCGCCGGGCGAGGCCCAAGGCTGGCGCTTCTGGCTCGACGAACTGTTCCTGCATCCGCAATGGGGGCTGATCGGCAGCCTTGCCGTGTTCGCCGCGGTGCTGTTCGTGGTCTTCGAGATCAGCGGCTGGATCGATGCGATGACCACGGTGCGCCTTACCGAAGCCTTTGCCGACTGGCAGCCGATATCGACCGGCGGCGTGATCGGGCGCGCCGTGGTGGACGGCCTGATCGGCCTTACCGGCATCGTGGTGCCGTACATGATTCCGCTGGTGGTGCTGCTGGTCAGCCTGGAGCAGGCCGGGCTGATGCAGCGCATCGCCTTCGTCGTGGACCGCGGCTTCCACCATATCGGTCTGCACGGCGGCGTCGCCGTGCCCTTCCTGCTCGGGCTCGGCTGCAACGTGCCGGCGATCTCCGGGGTGGCGAGGACCACCCGCGGCCGCGAACGGGTCATCGCTTCGGTACTGATCACTTTCGTGCCCTGTTCTGCACGTTCCGCCATCATCCTCGCGATTGCCGGCAAGTATCTCGGCGTCGCCGGCGTGTTCGGCATGTTCGCGCTGACCCTGATCCTGATCGCCGTCATGGGCCGCCTGCTGTCGCGCCGCAAGCGCGAACTGGGGCCAGGCCAGGTGCAGGAAATTCCCGCCTATGCACTGCCCGCCTGGCGTGCCTTGCTGGTCGAAACCTGGGCGCGTACCAGCGACATCCTGACCATCGTCACGCCGCTGCTGGTGGGCGGCAGCGTGGTGCTGGCACTGCTCGCCCATGTCGGCGCCGATGTCGTCGTGAATACCCTGCTCACGCCGGTCACGGTCTGGTGGCTGGGCCTGCCGCTGGCGCTGGGCGTGCCGATCCTGTTCGGCGTGCTGCGCAAGGAACTTTCGCTCTTGATGATCTATCAGGCGTTGGGTACCCAGGAAATCGACCGCCTGCTCGACCCGGTGCAGATGGTCACCCTGCTGGTGTTCCTCAGTTTCTACATCCCCTGTATTTCCACCTTCGCCGTCATGTTGCGCACGGTCGGCCGGCGCGACGCCTGGTTCTCGGTGGCGCTGTCGGTCGGTGTCGCTCTTTTGCTCGCCGGCGCGGTGCGGGTGACCTTCGGCGGACTGCGCGTGCTGACTGGTTAATGCGCGACCGATGCAGGGCAGTCGCCTTGGAGCATGTATTTCGCGCTGTGAGGGGGTAAAATTTCCTTTCCCGATGAAAGCGAGAAGCCGCCATGCAAGCCTTCGATTTTGACAATGCCCTGACTGGCGATATCAGGCACGGCAGAGTTCTTTTTTCGACTGACCCTGCTATTGTTGCCTATCCCGCTCGCTCGGCAGAGATCGAGGACTTGCTCTTGTAACGCAAGACAGAAATCCAGTAGTTCGGGTGATCAGACCATTAGCCTCTGCTCGCCCGGCCCGGCAACCTTTGGACCATCATTGAATCTTGGAATCCGGACGCCATGACTAGAGCCACCATCTTTACCAGGACTGACAAAGGCGCGCGCGCGGCGGCCTCGGCGTCTCGCGAGATGGCGAACGATCTGCGCAAGGTTCTGGATGCAATCGATGGAACTTCCTCCGTCGATGCGCTGCAAAGCAAGCTCAACTTTCGGTCCGCCGACTGGCTTGACAGGGCACTGGCGGCTCTCGTTGCGGATGAGATGATTTGCGAAGCCGAGCACTCGACGGGACTGCTCGACTTCACCAGTGTTGAACCGAGCGTGCAGAGCGATGACTCGGAGCGCAAGGCACAGGACTTGCGCGCCAAGATCAAGGCCCGGCGCGAGGGAGGGGAGCGCTCGCCGCCGGGAGCCGGCGTTCGCGACCAAGAGAGTGAAGAAAAGACGCGAAAACTGGCCGAAGAAAAGGCGCTGCGGGAAGCGGCCGACCGCGCCAGGCAGGAGGCCGAAGCGCAGACGCGAAAACTGGCCGAAGAAAAGGCGCTGCGGGAAGCGGCCGAACGCGCCAGGCAGGAGGCCGAAGCGCAGACGCGAA
>JBIJDJ010000051.1:0-16764 GCA_044344175.1 Sulfuritalea sp. | reverse complement strand
GGCATCCTTGTTGTGGAACGTGGCCTCGTTCAACTTGACCTGCAAGCCATCGACGGCGGATTTCCAGTCAAGGTCGGCGGCGAAGGCTTCCATTTCAAGCGTCGGGTCGGCAAATACCGTCGGCAGCTGGAATGCGGCGTGCTGCCCGTTGAGTTGCACGCTGCCGCGCTTTTCATTGCCGTCGATGCGACCATTGATGCCGGACATGCCCGGTACGGGCCCCAGGGCAGTCAGTCCGAGCCCTTCAAAGCGACTCTTGATCGTCCATGCCTGCGGTGTCCCCGGAGCGTCCGGCGATCCTTTCCAGTCCAGTTTCAGATCATAGACGCGGCCGCGCGGTGCGTGCCGGACCAGGCTGGCACGGGTTGCGTTGTCCAGCGGCAGATGCGCGGCGAGATCGGCCATGGCGGCGAGATCGAGACCGTTGGCACTGGCCCTGCCTTGTGGCGGACGGTTGGCCGCGGCGCCCTGCCAGGCCAGTTTCAGGTCTATCGGGGCCAGGGAAACGCCACCCCGCGTCGCCAGCGTCAGATGCTTGAGATCCGCTTCGAAGCCGCCGTCAAGGCGGCGTCCGGTCACGCGTCCTTCAAGCCGGACCAGATCGAGTTCGGGCAGATCGCGGCGCAACTGCAGGCGGACATCAGCCAGGCGGACATCGGCGGTGGTCGTGAGCAGTTGCTTGTCGGCAAATCCCAGCCACAGTCTCAGGGCACCGCTGCCTTGCGGCAGGGTAACCGGATAATCGACCCAATTGCGCCAGACGGCCAGATCGGCATAGTCCAGCTCGGCATAGACCTCGCCCTTCCATGCTTCGAGTTCATCCAGGTCGCGCCCCTTGAAGTCGCCGCGGATGTCGATGCGCGCAGCGAGTTGGCGCGGCGGATCCGCGGTAAAGCCGAAGCGATGCCGGCTGAAGCTGTTGTCGAGCTGAAAGTTCAGGTGTTTCAATTCCAGGGGCGGCGCCTTGCGCAGCTCGTCCTGCCATGTGATGGTGGCATCGCGAATGATGACCCGGTCCTGCGCCAGCAACCAGTCGGTAAAGTCCTCTTCGGCGTTCGGCTGGGGCGTGATTTCCAGCCCGGCGGCGAAGAGACGGCCGTTGCGGTCGCGCCGCAGCAGCAGTGTCGGGGTGTTGAGTTCCAGACGCGCCAGGCGCAGCTGGAAATGCCACAGCGAGCCCCAGGACAATTCAGCCTCGACCTGATCGAAACCCAGTGCCGGACGGCCCTGGACGTCACGAATCTCGAAACCCTCGAGCGTGAGTGCGGGATGCAGGCCGGCCCAATGCGCCTCTATCCGGCGAATGCCGACCGGGCGATTGATCGCCGTGCTGATCATCTGCTCGACATCGCCCCGGTAGCTTTCGATCTGGGGCAGGATTGCGTAACGCAGGGCCAGCAGCAGCAAGGCGAAGGCGAAATAGCCCAGTGTGGCTGCCCAGGCGAGCGCACGTAGCAAAACGCCGAGCCGTGGGTGGGCTCGTGTCAGCAGGCGCAGACGGGAAAACAACCGGGAAATAATGGAGGTAGTGCCTCGTAGGGGGTGCGCCTTGGCCCACGCTAAAATGGGCGGATACAGCGCTCAAGCGATAAATTCTAACCCATGCCCTCCCTCGCCGATATCGTCGCAACATCCCGTTACCTCGAGCGCCTGCTGGCCGCCAAACCGGCGTTGGCTGCCGAGGTCGAGGCGGCTCTGGAGCAGGCGGTTACCCGGGAAGATCTGTTGGCGTGGCTTGCCGCGCAGCCCACCGGCGAAGCCGATCTCAAACCGGTGTTGCGCCAGCTCAAGCAGCGCGCCTATGCCCGCATCGCCACGCGCGACCTGGCCGGTCTGGCGCCGCTGTCGGAAGTGACCGAATGCATGACGCTGATCGCCGAGCTGGCGGTGCGCACGGCGGTGGGCGTCCTCAGCCACGGGCTGATCGAGCGCTACGGTACCCCGCGCGGAATAGGGGACGGCGGGGTGGGCAATGCGGCGGGCCGCGCCCAGGAACTGATCGTGGTCGGCATGGGCAAGCTCGGCGGGCGCGAGCTGAACGTCTCATCGGACATCGACCTGATCTTCGTCTATCCCGAGGATGGCGAGACGGACGGGGCGCGCCCGATATCCAACTTCGAATTCTTTACCCGGCTCGGGCGCAGCCTGATCAACGCGATTGCCGAGGTCACCGGAGACGGTCAGGTATTTCGCGTGGACATGCGCTTGCGGCCCAACGGCGATTCCGGGCCGCTGGTGTGTTCCTTCGAGATGCTGGAGAACTACTTCATCACCCAGGGTCGAGAATGGGAGCGCTATGCCTGGATCAAGGCGCGCCCGCTGACGGGAAGCCGCCACGACGAGCTGGAAAAGGTCCGCCATCCCTTCGTCTTCCGCAAGTATTTCGACTTCGGCGCCATCAATGCGATGCGCGAACTGCATGCCCAGATCCGCCGCGAAGTGGCGAAGAAGGACATGGCCGACAACGTCAAGCTCGGCCCCGGCGGCATCCGCGAAATCGAGTTCATCGCCCAGGTGTTCCAGTTGATCCGCGGCGGACGCGATACGCCGTTGCAGGTCAAGCCGACGCAGTCGGTGCTGAAACTGCTGGCCGAACGCGGCATTCTGGGCCAGGATGCCGCCGCGGAGCTTGCATCGGCCTATATCTTCCTGCGCCGCCTCGAACATCGCCTGCAATATCTCGACGATGCCCAGACGCACAGCCTGCCCACGGGCGGGGAGGATCGCCAGCGGGTGGTCAGGGCCATGGGCTTCGCCAGCTTCGAGGCCCTGCTGGCAGAACTCGATGACCATCGTGCCACGGTCTCGCGACATTTCGAGCAGGTCTTCGCCGACCCGAACCACGGCCAGCACACCCTGGCCGTGCTTTGGCAGGATGCCGGCGGCGAGGCGCAGGAGGATCGCTTCGAACAACTCGGCTACCGCAACCCGCCGGCTGCCGCGCAGCGCCTGGCGACATTGCGCAACGGGCCGCTCTACCAGCAGATGACGCAGGAGATTCGCGTCCGTTTCGATGCCCTGGTGCCGCGCCTGATCGAGGCGGCGGCGGCACTGTCGAACCCGGATGAAACCCTGTCGCGCGGCATCGACCTGCTCGAGTCGATCTCGCGGCGCGCGGCCTACCTGGCGTTGTTGCAGCAGTACCCGCAGGCGCTGCAAAAAGTCGCGCAACTGCTCGGCAGTTCAAGCTGGGCGGCAACTTATCTGCAGCGCCACCCGATCCTGCTCGACGAACTGCTCGACCCGCGCCTGCTCGACGCAATGTCCGACTGGGCGGGCTTTCGCGCTCAGTTGACGGCAAGGATGGAGGAACTCGAGCCCGATACCGAACAGCAGATGGACACCTTGCGCGAACTGCATCACGCCCAGGTGTTCCGCCTGCTGACGCAGGACGTCGCCGGCCTGCTGACGGTGGAGAAACTTGCCGATCATCTTTCCGAACTGGCCGACATCCTGCTCGACGCGGCGATCCGGCGCGCCTGGCTGAAGATGCCGAAACGCCACCGCGACCTGCCGAAGTTCGCCGTCATCAGCTACGGCAAGCTGGGTGGCAAGGAACTCGGCTACGCGTCCGATCTCGACCTGGTGTTCCTCTTCGACGATCCGGCGCCCGAGGCCGGCGAAAACTACGGGCGGCTCGGTACCCGACTGAATACATGGCTGTCGGCGCAAACGTCGGCCGGCCAGTTGTTCGAAACCGATCTGCGGCTGCGGCCGAACGGTGATTCCGGCCTGGTCGCCAGTTCCATGGAGGCTTTCCGCAAATACCAGCTCGAATCGGCCTGGGTCTGGGAGCATCAGGCCCTGACGCGGGCGCGCTTTTCCGCCGGGGATCGCGTGGTGGGCGATGCCTTCGAGCGCATCCGCTGCGAAGTGCTGCGGCAGAAACGCGACCTTGCCAGCTTGCGCGAAGAAGTGCTGGCGATGCGGCAGAAGATGCTCGATGCCCACGGCACCAGGGGCGACCAGCGCGAAACCGTGTTCGATCTCAAGCACGATCCGGGTGGTCTGGTGGACGTCGAATTCGTCGTCCAGTACCTGGTGCTCGGCTATTCGCACCAACATGCCGAGCTGACCGGCAACCTGGGCAATATCGCGTTGCTGAAAATCGCCGCCGGCCTCGGCCTGATTCCGCCGGACCTGGCTGAAACCGTGCGCAACGCCTACCGCGACTACCGCCGCATGCAGCATGAACTGCGCCTGAATGCAGCGCGGGCGCGGGTTGCGCCGGATCTGGTGCAGCAGCGCGTCGATGCGGTGCGCAAGTTGTGGCGCATAGTGTTTGTCGTCAGTTGAACTTTTCTCGGTTGCCTATCGTTTTCCTGGAGTGATTCATGCCCGTCAACTACGCCACCCCTGCCCCTGAGGCCCTGCTCCCCGTTGCCGGTGTCCGTCTCGGCACGGCCGAGGCGGGCATCCGCAAGAAGGACAGGCGCGACCTGACCCTGATCGAGTTCGCGCCCGGCAGCCATGCTGCCGGCGTATTCACGCAGAATCGCTTCTGCGCCGCGCCGGTCACACTGTGCCGCGAACACCTGGCGATTGGCGGCAGTATCCGAGCGCTGGTGATCAACACCGGCATCGCCAATGCCGCCACGGGCGAGCAGGGCCTGCGTGCCGCGCGCGACACCTGCGACGCGGTGGCGCGGCTGCTGGGCTGCGAGTCGCGCGAGGTGCTGCCCTTCTCGACCGGCGTGATCCTCGAACATCTGCCGGTGGAGCGCCTGATCACCGGTTTGCCCGCGGCGCGGGCCGATCTCGCGGCCGACCACTGGCATGCCGCGGCGCACGCCATCATGACCACCGACACCGTGGCCAAGGCGGCCAGCCGCCGTATCGCCGGCGCCGACTATTCCATCACCGTTACCGGCATCAGCAAGGGTGCCGGCATGATCCGCCCCAACATGGCGACCATGCTCGGCTTCGTCGCCACCGATGCCGGCGTCGCTCCGGCCTTGCTGCAGCAACTGGCGAAGGATGCGGCGGATGCCTCGTTCAACTGCATCACGGTCGACGGCGATACCTCGACCAACGACTCTTTCGTCGTCATCGCCACCGGCGCCTCGGGCTGCCGGATCGACAGCGCCGCCTCGCCGCACTGGCCCGTCGTGCGTGACGCGGTGATCGGTGTGGCGCAGGAACTGGCGCAGGCCATCGTGCGCGACGGCGAGGGCGCGACCAAGTTCATCACCGTAAAAGTCGGCGGTGGCGCCACGGCGGCGGAATGTCGCCAGGTGGCCTATGCCATCGGCCACTCGCCGCTGGTGAAGACTGCCTTCTTCGCCTCCGACCCCAACCTCGGCCGCATCCTCGCTGCCATTGGCTACGCCGGCATAACGGATCTCGACGCGGAGCGCGTCAAGGTCTGGCTCGGCAGTGACACTGACGAAGTGCTGGTCTCGGAAAATGGCGGGCGTGCCGCCAGCTACCGCGAAGAGGACGGCGCGCGCATCATGCGCGAGGCCGAGATCACGGTGCGCGTCGATCTCGGCCGCGCTCTTGATGGCAAGGGCGCGCAGGCCACGGTGTGGACCTGCGATTTCTCCTATGATTACGTGAAGATCAACGCCGACTACCGATCATGAGAACCTTATGACCATACAAGACCCGCAACGCTTCGAGCGCGCCATCGCCCTGTTCGATGCCGCCAATGCCGCAGACCCCAACCTAGACGAAGGTCAGCCCAAGGAACTGCTCTACGCCAGACGCATGACGGAGATGATCGGCCGCTATGCGCCGGATGCCAGCGAGGTGGCGCAACTCGCGGTGCGCGCCCAGCACATCCGGCGCTGGACCGTGCCGCGCAACAGCTATGCGCTGACCAAGGAAGGCTACCTGGCATGGCGCACCGGCCTCTACAAGTTCCACGCCGAGACGGCGGGCGAACTGATGCGTCAGGCCGGCTACGATGACGACACCATCGCCAAGGTCAAGCTGGCGGTGGGCAAACGCCAGCTCAAGGTGAATCCGGATACGCAGATGATGGAAGACGTGACCGATCTGGTGTTCATCGAGCACTACATGCTCGGTTTCGCCGGCAAGCATGCAGACTACACTGAAGAAAAGTGGCTCGAGATCGTACGCAAGACCTGGAAGAAAATGTCGGACCGTGCCCACCAGTTCGCCACCGGCGGCGGCATCAAGCTGCCGGAGCCGCTGCTGCCGCTGATACTCAAAGCAATTTCAGAGGAGAAATAAAATGAATGTCGGATTCATAGGACTGGGCCTGATGGGCCGCCCGATGGCCTTGCACCTCGAGAAAGCCGGACACGCGCTGCACTTGTGGGCACGCCGCCCTGAGTCGCTGGCACCCTTTACCGCCGTCAATGCGAAAACCTACGCGACACCCGCCGAAGTCGCGGCGCATGCCGAGGCGGTGATCGTCATGGTCGCCGATGCGCCCGACGTGGAGAAGGTCTGCCTCGGCGCCGACGGTCTCGCGTCCGGCGGCAAGCCTGGTTTGGTGGTGGTCGACATGTCGACCATCAATCCGAATGCGGCGCGCAGCATCGGCCTGCGCCTGGGCGAAAAGGGCATCGAATTCATTGACGCCCCGGTCTCGGGCGGCGAGACCGGGGCGATCAATGCGGCACTGACCATCATGGCCGGCGGCACGCCCGAGGCCTTCGCGAAGGTGAAGCCCCTGCTGGAAAAAATGGGCAAGTCGGTAACGCTGATCGGCGATTCCGGCGCCGGGCAGGTGGCCAAGGCCTGCAATCAGATCCTCACCGGGGTCGGCGTGCTGGCAGTGGCCGAAGCCTTCAACTTCGCGGCGAAAAGCGGCGTCGACCCGGCCAAGGTGCGCGAGGCGCTGCTGGGCGGTTTCGCCTACTCGAAGATTCTCGAAAACCATGGTCAGCGCATGCTCGACCGCAACTTCAAGCCGGGCTTCAAGGCCTGGATGCACCAGAAGGATTTGCGCATCGTCATGGAAGAGGCGCATCGCATGGGCCTCATGCTGCCCTCGGCGGCGGCCACCGCGCAGGTGTTCAACGCCATCGTCGGCAGCGGCATGGGCGAGAACGATTCGATCTCGGCGCTGATGCTGCTGGAGAAGATGTCGACTCCCGAGACATGAAAATAGGATTTATCGGCCTCGGCACCATGGGCAGCCCCATGGCCGGGCATCTCCTGCAGGCCGGGCATGCGCTTCACGTCTGGAGTCGCCGTGCCGCCAGCGCCGACTTTCTGGTCAAACAAGGCGCGCTGCGCTGCGGGTCGCCCGCCGCGCTGGCGGCGGCCAGCGAGATCGTCTGCACCAACGTCACCGGCAATGCGGATCTTGAAGGGCTCGCCGCGCAACTTGCAGAAGGTCTGGCGCCCGGTGCGATCCATGTGGACTTTTCCACCGTCGCGCCCTCGGCAGCACGACGCGTGGCGGCGATGTACGAAACGCGTGACATCGAGTTCGTCGATGCGCCGGTTTCGGGCGGTGGCACCGGCGCGCGCAACGCCACGCTGGCCATCATGTGGGGCGGCAAATCGGCGCTGGCGCCGCGGCTCGAACCGCTGTTCTCGGTGCTGGGCAAGACCATCGTGCGTGTCGGTGATTCCGGTGCCGGCCAGGTGGCCAAGGCTTGCAACCAGATGGTGATGGTCGCGGCGATCGAGGCCTGCGCCGAGGCGGCGCGACTGGCGGTCGCAGCCGGGGTCGATTTCAGCAAGGTGTGGACCGCGATGCAGGGCGGTTCGGCGGGTTCGCGCGTGCTCGAGGTATTTGGCGGGCGCATGGCGACGCGCGATTTTGCCGCCGGCGTTGAGGCCCGCCTGCATCACAAGGATTACGCACTGCTGATGGACGAGGCGACGCGGCTCGGCGCGCCGCTGCCGGTTTCTGCTGCCGTGTGGCAGCAACTGAATGCGCTGATGTCCCGCGGCTGGGGCCGCGACGACACATCGTCGCTGCTGAGGGTGCTTGAGGGCGGCGCCACGTGCCAGGCAGCCGGATGAACCAGCGCCCGGTGCCCATGGTGCCGAAAAAGGCTTCCCTCGAACTCAATGCAATTTTCGAGAACGCCACGGTCGGCATCCTGTTCACCCACAACCGTCGGCTGATGCAGGCCAATCGCCTGTGCGCCGAGATGTTCGGCTACTCACTGGACGAGTTCATCGACCAACCGGCGCTGATGCTGTATACCGATCCGGAAGCCTATTCGGCGCTGGGACGCGAGGCCGGGCCGGTGCTCTCCGCCGGTCGCTCGTATCGCGCCGAGACGCAGTTCAAGCGCAAGGACGGCAGCCTGTTCTGGTGTCGCATCTCGGCCAAGGCGGTGGATCCCGAGCATCCGCGCGACGGCACCTTGTGGATCATCGAGGACATTGCCGAAGATCGCCTGATGATCGAGACGCTCGAAAACCGTACGCGCGAACTGTCGGCCATCCTGGATACGGCTTCGATCGGCATTGCCCTGGTGCGCAACCGTGTATTCATTCGCTACAACCGCCGCTTCGAGGAATTGTTCGATCAAGCGGAGGGTTCACTGGTGGATCAGTCCGTGCGCCAACTGTTCACCAGCGACGAAGAATTCGAGCGCATCGGCGAACAGGCCTACGCCGAGATCGCCGGCGGCGCCGTGCATCGTCGCGAACAATTCCATCGGCGTCGCGACGGCAGGGCCACCTGGCTGCGCATCAGCGGCAGCGCTTTGGACCCGGCAAACCCGCACGCGGGTTCGGTCTGGCTGACCGAGGACATCACGACCACGCGCGAAGCCGAGGAGCGGGCGCGGCAGGCTTTCGACGAACAGCAGATGATTTTCGACAATGCGGCGGTGGGCATCCTGTTCGCGCGGGACCGCATGGTGCAAAGATGCAATCGCAAGCTGGCAGAAATCTTCGGTTACCAGCCGGAAGAACTGGCCGGGCAGTCGACGCGAGTGTTCTACCTCGACGAGGGCGACTATCAGCGCCACGGCGCCGAGATTGTCCCGGTGGTCATGGCCGGTGGAACCTACATCGGCGAAACCCGGGTGCGGCACAGGGACGGCCATGCATTCTGGGTGCGCGCTACCGGGCGGCGGGTCGCCAGCCAGACCGGCAGCATCGACTTGACATGGATTTTCGAGGATGTCACGGAACGCCATCAGGCGGAGGAGGCGCTGCTGCGCGCCCATGAAGAGCTCGAGCAGCGCGTGGTCGAACGCACCGCTGAACTGGCCAGCGCAAATACACAGCTGCAGGAAGAGGTGTTCGAACGCATGCAGGCCGAGCAGCGCATCTGGCAGGTCGCCCATCATGACAGCCTGACCGGCCTGCCCAACCGCACCCTGCTGCATGACCGGCTGCAGCAGGCCCTGACCCAGGCACAGCGCGGCCGGTATCGCGTGGCGGTGATGTTTCTCGATCTCGACCGCTTCAAGAATGTTAACGATACGCTGGGCCACGCCATCGGCGACGAGTTGCTGAAGCACGTCGCGGATCGCTTGAGGAGTGCGGTGCGGGCGGTGGATACCGTGTCGCGTCTGGGCGGCGACGAGTTCGTCATCGTCCTGCATGAAATGTCGTCGCCTGACGATGTGGTTCAGGTGGCGGAGAAAATCCTTGGCGCCCTGGCCACGCCAGCCAACATTGACGGCCACCCCTTGCGCGCTACGTCATCGATCGGCATCAGCATGTTCCCCGATGACGGCGATGAGGTTATTTCGCTCATGAAGAGCGCCGACACAGCGATGTATCAGGCCAAGGCGGCCGGGCGCAACAACTTTCAGTTCTTTGCGCGCACGATGAACGAGCAGGCCGCGCACTTCTTTACATTGGAAAACAGGCTGCGCAAGGCCATAGAGGCCGGCGATCTGGTGCTGCACTATCAGCCCTTGATCGATTGGCCGCGCCGCGCCGTATGCGGCATGGAAGCGCTGGTGCGCTGGAACGATCCGGAGCACGGCTTGATTGATCCGGTCGAGTTCATTCCGATTGCCGAGGAAACCGGACTCATCGTGCCGATCGGTGAATGGGTGCTGGGGGAGGCCATGCGGCAGAATCGCGCTTGGCAGAAGGAGGGACGGCCGCTGCTGCCCATCTCGGTCAACCTCGCGGCACGCCAGTTTCGACAGAAAGACCTGGTCGAGATCCTGCGCCGCATCCTCGCCGATACCGGGCAACCGGCGCGGCTGCTGGAGCTGGAAATTACCGAGACCACGCTGATGCAGGACATCGACGAAACCCGGACCAAGCTTCAGGAAATTTCCGCCATGGGCGTGCAACTGGTGATTGATGATTTCGGCACGGGCTATTCGAGCCTGAGTTACCTCAAGCGTTTCCCGGTGCACAAGCTGAAAATCGACCAGGCGTTTGTGCGCGATCTCACCTTTGATCCGGACGATGCTGCCATCGTGACGGCCATCATCGCTCTGGCAAGAAGCCTGGGACTCGAGACACTGGCAGAGGGGGTGGAAACCCGCGAGCAGCTGGACGTCCTGCTGGGCCTTGGCTGCGAGCGGTTTCAGGGCTCTTTGTTCTCACTTCCCCTGCTGCCGGATCGCGCCGATGAAATTTTCCGGCCGCGGTTTGACCTGGCAGCCAGTCGGCCTTGATTCGTGGGTGCGACGGAGCCGGCTGGCTGCCAACCTCTCGGGCATAATGGCGGTGTTAATCAACCCACATCCTGGAGCCACACCATGAGTCAAATCACCACGGCCAGCGGCCTTGTCATCGAAGAAGTGCTGGTTGGCGAAGGCGCCGAAGCCTGCGTCGGGCAGACGGTTTCGGTGCACTACACGGGCTGGCTCACCAACGGTTCCAAATTCGATTCGAGCAAGGATCGCAACGAACCCTTCGCGTTTCCGCTGGGCGCGCGCCAAGTCATCGCCGGTTGGGACGAAGGCGTGCAGGGAATGAAAATTGGCGGCACGCGCAAGCTGACTATCCCGCCTGATCTAGGTTACGGCGCTCGCGGCGCCGGTGGCGTCATTCCGCCGAATGCGACGCTGGTGTTCGAGGTCGAACTGCTGGGACTGGGCTGATTGCCGAAATCCGATTTGACCGCGCGGTGTTCCGCCTGAGGTCGCCGTGACGCATTTTCTGCCATCCCGTCTGCCGAACGTCGGCACCACGATTTTTACCGTTATGTCGCGCCTCGCTGCAGAGCACGGCGCGATCAACCTGTCGCAGGGTTTTCCCGACTTTTCGCCTTCACCGTTCCTGCTCGATCGCGTTACGCACCACATGGCGGCGGGCGCCAACCAGTATCCGCCGATGGCGGGTGTGCCCTCGCTGCGCGAGGCCATTGCGGAAAAGGTGCTGCGGCTGTATCTCGCCAGCTACGATCCGGAGAGCGAAGTCACGGTGACGGCCGGGGCGACCCAGGCCATCTACACCGCCATTGCCGCCTGCGTCAGGCCCGGTGACGAAGTCATCGTCTTTGCGCCGGTTTATGATTCCTACGTTCCGGGCATCGAGCTCAATGGCGGCCACGCGGTGTACGCCCATCTGCGCTTTCCCGGGTTCAAGCCGGACTGGGATGAAGTACGCGCACTGATTACGCCGCGCACGCGGATGATCATCATCAATTCGCCGCACAACCCGAGCGGTTCCGTGTGGTCGGCGGAGGACATGGCGATGCTGGAAGCCCTGGTCCGCGACACGAAAATCGTCGTTGTCAGCGACGAGGTCTACGAGCATGTCGTGTTCGACCGGGAGACCGGTGAGAGCGGAAAGCTGCGCCATGAAAGCGTAACCCGTTATCCGGGTCTGCGCGAACGCAGTTTCGTCGTTTCGAGTTTCGGCAAGACCTACCACGTCACCGGCTGGAAGGTGGCCTACTGCCTGGCGCCGCGGGCATTGACGAATGAGTTTCGCAAGGCCCACCAGTTCATCGTGTTCACCGTGAACCACCCAGCGCAGCTGGCCCTGGCCGATTTCATGCGCGAGCATCCGGAGTTTGCCGACAATCTGGCGGGTTTTTATCAGGCCAAACGCGATTTTTTCCGGCAGCAGCTCGAGGGCTCGCGCTTTCTTCTGCTGCCCTGCGCCGGTACCTACTTCCAGTTGGCGACCTATGCCGCGATCAGCGACGAGCCGGATACGCGCTTCGTCCAGCGCCTGACCAAGGAGCACGGTGTCGCCGCGATTCCGGTTTCAGTCTTCAATCCCGATGGCGACGATCAGCGCGTGATCCGTTTCTGCTTTGCCAAGAACGAGGCGACGCTGGCCGCGGCCGGCGAGCGTCTGCGCGCGCTGTAGACGCCGTAGCGCCGGCGCCGACTTTTACCAAAATTCCTCACCACAGAGACACAGAGGCACAGAGAAAAGCCAAAAATGGTACCTACCCTCGCTTGGCGAGTAATCGTGCCTTCGGGGGTGTAGTGCTTTCCTCTGCGTGCTCTGTGCCTCTGTGGTTCAACCGGCTTCTGAAATAAAAAAGACCCGACGCCTTGCGGGGTCGGGTCTGAAACCAGCCCTTTTGCAGGGCCGGAGGAGGAGACGTTACAGTGTTTCTTAGGCGGCCTTGCGGGCCTTCGGCGCGGCGGCGTTGTTGCCGACAGCCTTGACGGTAGCGGTGGTGGCGGCGGCGACGTTGGCTTCAGCGATTTCGGCGACTTGCTTGGCAGCCTTGGTCATGCTGTCATAGGCCGAGTTGGCGGCGGCAATCGCCGACTTCACGGCAGCCACGGCGACATCGGAACCGGCCGGGGCGTTCTTGACAGCCTTGTCGAGGGCGGTCGAGACATTCTTGTTGATTTCGGAAAACTGGCCTTCGACGACCTTGGACAGTTCTTCCTGGGTCTGGGTGGCGATCTCATACACGCTGCGCGAGTAGGCGACGGCTTTTTCAACAGCGGGCTGGGCCAGCGTGGTTTGCATGGCCATCAGTTGCTGCACGTCCTTGACGCCGAGCAGAGCCTTGGCGTTGGCAACGCTGTCTTCCAGCATGGCACGGGCGGTGTTGAGGTTCAGGGCAGCAAGGCGCTCGGCGCTGGCGAAAGCCGTGTTGGCAACGGTCAGCAGGGTTTCTACGGTGGCCTTGTTGGCGGTGGCGAATTGTTCGGTGGTGACGTTCATGGAGTTCTCCTGAAATTTGATTGTAAAAAGTAGGCAGACTGGTATCGGTATTTGTATCGCTCACCCCTTTCAACCGGGGCGATGGTGCGGTGCATCATGGTTCGTATTATAGGCACGGGATACGCCATGTCAACAATTTTTTGGTGCGATGCAACAATAAACTATAATTTTTAAAAATAGCAAATATAACAATAACTTGAAAAAATAAAAAAGGCCCATAAGGGCCTTTGATGGTGCGCCGCCAAACCGCCTTCAGGCGTCGCGGAAGACGGGCTTCCTCTTTTCCACGAAGGCCGCCATGCCTTCCTTCTGATCAGCCAGGGCGAAGGCCGAGTGGAAAGTGCGGCGCTCGAACAGCAGGCCTTCATGCAGGCCGGACTCGAATGCACGATTGACCGATTCCTTGATCATCATCACCACCGGCAGCGAGAATCCGGCGATCGTCGCCGCGGCCGCCAGGGTTTCCTCAAGCAGCGTGTCGGCGGGAATCACGCGCGCCACCAGCCCGGCGCGCTCGGCTTCACCGGCATCGATGAAGCGCGCGGTGAGGCACATGTCCATCGCCTTGGCCTTGCTCACCGCGCGCGGCAGGCGCTGCGTACCGCCGGCGCCGGGCAGGATGCCCAGCTTGATTTCGGGCTGGCCGAATTTTGCGGTATCGGCGGCGTAGATCATGTCGCACATCATGGCCAGTTCGCAGCCGCCGCCCAGGGCAAAGCCGGCGACCGCGGCAATGAGCGGCTTGCGGCAGCGGCCGATGCGGTCCCAGTTGCGGCTGATGTAATCGGTTTTATAGACGTCCATGAAGTTCCAGCCGGCCATGGCGCCGATGTCGGCGCCGGCGGCAAAGGCCTTTTCCGAGCCGGTGATGACCATGCAGCCGATGTCCGGGTCGGCCTCGAAGCCGTCGAGGGCGGCACTTATTTCATCGATCAGCTTGTCGTTCAGCGCATTCATGGCCTTGGGCCGGTTGAGCGTGATGAGCCCCACCTTGCCACGGGTATCGACGATGATGTTTTCGTAACTCACTTCGAGGTCTCCTGACGGGGGGATGCGATGTCCTGCGCGTTCTGCAGCGCCGGGGCCGGCAGGGGCGGACGCGGTGGCGGGACTGGCTTGCCTGCCTTGGTCTTCGGCGGGGGCGGCGGCGCGCCTTCGCTCCCGTCCTTCTTGTTTTTCGGCTGGATCACGGCGCGCACGCGGTCAGTGCTGCCCGGTTTGGCGCGGGTGCCATCGGGGCCGCTGGTGACGACGTAGTTCTCCGTCCTCGCGTCATAGGAAATGAACTGGCCGCGCACTTCATCCTGTCCGCTCTTGACCCAGGCGCGAATGAAGAAGTCGGTTTTTTCCGTATTGGTATCGTGCTCGATGCGCTCGGCTTCGCCTTCGATGTATTGGTCCATGCCTTCGCGCTTTTGCCGGAAGCGGGCCAGTGCGCCAGCGCTGCCAGTGGCGACGCCGCGCTGATAGCCGTCGTCGTCCTGGCTGATGACGATGCGCTCGGCGCGGATGATCATGGTGCCCTTGACCAGTTGCACGTTGCCCTCAAACGTCTGGATCTTTTTCACGTCGTCGACCGAGACCCGGTCAGCTTCGATATTGACCGGTTTGTTGGCGTCAGCTTTTTCCGCCCATGCCGCGGTTGCGGCAAGCATGACGCCGGCTATGCCGGCAATGGCGGCGAATCTGGGAATGGGGTTCATGGTGTAGAGATCCGATTGCGATGGAGGGTGCCGGTCACGCGGCCGTGCATGATCGTGATGCCGGTGCTGTTGTCAGTCTCGAGTCCGGTGCCGCGCATGACGCTGGTGCCACGGGTAAGCGTCACGGGATCGTTGGTGCTGGCCTTTTCCTCATCGGGAAAAACCTTCAATGTTCTGGTTTCAAGCAAAGTGGGCGGCAAATCGTCGGTTGCACCGTGGCGTATCACCTTGACTTCATCGACCAGATCGACTTCCTTGCCGTCGCGCCCGATGTAGGCCGTGCGGGCAAATATTTCGAGCGGTGACAACTGATGATAGGTGAGGTGCGGCTCGGTGACAATCGCCGTGTCGTCGTCAGGGTAATGCACCAGCTTTTCGGCGACGAGGGTGTGCTGCAGCGCGCCGTTGATATCGAAGCGACGCACCGTAAAATGCTCGGCCCAGTAGTCCGGATCGTGGCGCAGCGGGCCGCGCGGAACATGGCCTTGGATCACCTGGCTGAGCCAGAAGGTGATGGCTGCCAGCAGCAGCAGCATGGCCAGCGGAAACATCGAGGTGGTGTGATGTTTCATGCGCGGCACCCGGTCGTGGCCGTAATTGCGACGCCGCTCATCAGACGACTTTCGCCCGGAACAGGTCGTGCATGTTCAATGCGCCGCACAGCGCGCCGGCGTCATCGGTTACCAGCAGCTGGTTGATCTTGTTGGCTTCCATCATTTCCACGGCCTCGACGGCCAGGCGACGGCTGCCGATGCTGCGCGGGTTGCGCGTCATTACCTCGGCGACCGGCGTGGTGCGCAGGTTGCCGAGGCGTTCCATGGCGCGGCGCAAGTCGCCGTCGGTGAAGATGCCGGTGATGTTCGCCGTCGCATCGAGTATCACCGCCATGCCCATGCCGCCTTGCGTCATGGCCGCCAGGGCGACGGGTACCGAAACGTTTTCGTCCAGCGTCGGCACATCGACTTGCATGACGTCGCGGACATGGGTGAGCAGCTTGCGGCCCAACGCGCCGCCGGGGTGGGAGCGGGCGAAGTCTTCCGCGCCGAAGCCCCGGGCGTCGAGCAAGGCCACGGCGAGCGCGTCACCCAGGGCCAGCGCCGCGGTAGTGCTGGCGGTGGGGGCGAGATTCAGCGGGCAGGCTTCCTGATCGACGCGGGCGTCGAGATGGATGTCGGCTTCCTGTGCCAGCGACGACGTTTCGTTGCCGGTAATGGCGATCAGCTTGCCGCCCAGGCGTTTCACCAGCGGCACGATGGTCAGCAGTTCATCGTTCTCGCCCGAATTGGAAATGGCGATCAGCACGTCGTCGCGGGTGATCATGCCCAGATCGCCGTGCACGGCCTCGGCGGCATGGACGAAATAGGCCGGGGTGCCGGTGCTGGCAAAGGTCGCGGCCAGCTTGCGGGCGATATGGCCGGACTTGCCGATGCCGCTGACGACCACACGGCCGCGGCTGCCGAGAATGAGTGCGACCGCGGCACGGAATTCGCTGCCCAGGCGACGCGCCAGCGCGGCCACGGCCGCGGCTTCGATTTCCAGCACCTGGCGGCCCATGGCCACGGCGCGATCGGCGACGACGCGAGGCATGATTTTTACTGACATGGGCTGTTGGTCTGGTTCATCGGGGGGCTGGCGATTATGATTGAGCCAAATTATAGCAACCGCGCTCCATAACTTCCTCCCTAGTTCAGTTTGCTCCATGACCGACACCCTGCCCTTCATTCTGCTGCTGCTCGCCGCTGCTGTCGTGGTGGTGGTCATCTTCCGCATGATCGGCCTGCCGCCGATCATGGGCTACCTGCTGGTCGGCGCGGTGCTCGGGCCGCACGCATTCGGCTGGGTGCCGGATACCGAGCAGACGCGGCATCTGGCCGAGTTCGGCGTGGTGTTCCTGATGTTCAGCATCGGCCTCGAGTTTTCGCTGGCGCGGCTGTACAGCATGAAGCGCATCGTTTTCGGCCTCGGCCTGGCGCAGGTGGTGGTGACTACCCTGATCGCCACGCTGCTGGCGCGTTTTGCCGGCATTCCCTGGCTGGCCGGCATTGCCCTGGGCGGCGCGTTG
>JBIJDJ010000209.1:0-5055 GCA_044344175.1 Sulfuritalea sp. | reverse complement strand
ATTCTTCCTGGTTGTAGGCGATGCCGCCGCCGGAACCGCCCATGGTGAACGACGGCCGGATGATGGTGGGAAAGCCCATGGCGCCCTGCACCTGCTGCGCCTCTTCCATGCTGTGGGCAATGCCGGAGCGCGCCGAACCGAGGCCGATGCGGGTCATGGCCTGCTTGAATTTCTCGCGGTCCTCGGCCATGTCGATGGCTTCGCGCGAGGCGCCGATCATCTCGACGCCGTATTTCTCCAGCACGCCATGCTTGGCCAGGTCGAGCGCGCAGTTCAGCGCGGTCTGGCCGCCCATGGTCGGCAGCACCGCATCCGGGCGCTCCTTGGCGATGATGTTTTCCAAGACACGCCAGGTAATCGGCTCTATGTAGGTCACATCGGCCATTCCCGGATCGGTCATGATCGTCGCCGGATTGGAGTTGACCAGGATGACGCGGTAACCCTCTTCGCGCAGCGCCTTGCAGGCCTGGGCGCCCGAATAGTCGAACTCGCAGGCCTGGCCGATGATGATCGGGCCGGCACCGATGATCAGGATGCTGTGGATGTCAGTGCGTTTTGGCATAAAAATTCTTCACCACAGAGACACAGAGGCACAGAGACATTCACAGAGATTCCCTCTGTACCTCTGTGTCTCTGTGGTTACGGGTTCGTCTTCTCCATCATTCCTATGAAACGGTCGAACAGGTAAGCCACGTCATGCGGGCCCGGGCTGGCTTCGGGATGTCCCTGGAAACAGAAGGCAGGCCGGTCGGTCCAGGCCATGCCCTGCAGGCTGCCGTCGAACAGCGAGATGTGGGTCACCTTGACATTTTCCGGCAGCGTCGAAGGATCGACCGCGAAGCCGTGATTCTGGCTGGTGATCAGCACCTGCCCCGAGTCGAGATCCTTGACCGGATGGTTGGCGCCGTGATGACCGAACTTCATCTTGAGTGTCTTGCCGCCGGCGGCCAGGCCCATTAACTGATGGCCGAGGCAGATACCGAAGGTCGGCAGGCGCCGCTCGAGAAACTCGCGAATCGCCGCCACCGCGTAGTCGCAGGGCTCCGGATCGCCGGGGCCGTTGGACAGGAATATGCCATCCGGCTTCATCGCCAGCACCTCGGCTGCCGGTGTTTTCGCCGGCACCACGATGAGATCGCAACCGCGCGAAGCGAGCATGCGCAGGATATTGCGCTTGACGCCGAAATCGTAGGCGACGACCTTGAAGCGGAATGCCCCCGGCTTGGCAAAGCCGGCACCGAGCTGCCACTCGCCCTCGGTCCAGGGATAGGCCTGCGGCGAGCTGACCACCTGTGCCAGATCCATGCCGGCCAACCCCGGAAAGGCGCGCGCCTTGGCTACAGCAGCGTCTGCATCGATTTCATCTCCCGCCATCAGGCAGCCCGCCTGGGCGCCTTGCTCGCGCAGAATGCGGGTCAGCTTGCGCGTGTCGATATCGGCCAGGCCGAGCACATTCCCGGCACGCAGGTAGGCATCGAGGGTTTGCTCGCTGCGAAAATTCGACGCCAGCAGCGGCAGATCACGGATCACCAGGCCGGCAGCGTGAATGGAAGCAGATTCGCAGTCCTGGCGATTGACGCCGTAGTTGCCGATATGGGGGTAGGTCAGAGTAACGATCTGGCGGGCGTAGGAAGGATCGGTGAGGATTTCCTGGTAGCCGGTGAGTGCCGTGTTGAACACCACTTCGCCGACGCTACTGCCTGTCGAGCCGATGCCTTTGCCGCTGAATACTGTTCCGTCGGCCAGGGCAAGAAGGGCAGGCGGAAAGTGAGACACGATAAGGCTCCCGAAACAAGGCTAGGCGGCGATAGGGACCGGACACCGCTTGGTTCATATGGCGTCCGGCAAACCTTAGAATTATACCTTGCCGGCCCGCCTATCGCAAACCCGCACATTGTCCAACGGGGTATGAGTCTGAGCGGGGGACGTGAATCCAATGGGGTATGAGTCTGAACCGGTAGCCGGGGTCGATCAATATGCGGAGCATGGTGATCGAAATGAACGACGAGCAACTACTTACCTTGGCGGATTTACAGGGATTTTTGGACGGGACCGTGAGGATGGATTTCACGGTGGCAGAAGACGAGCGGTACGCGTTTATTGCGCGCACCGTCAAGCGCTTCGGTTACGGGCGGTTGAATCGGGCAGACAAGGCGGTCGTGCTGCGCTTTCTGGAACGCGTCAGCGGCTATTCGCGCCAGCAGATCAGCCGCCTGGTCAAACGGGGCAGCGAGCGGCGAGCGCTGGTCAAGCGTTACTGCGGCTCGCGAACGAGTTTTGCTCGCACCTACACGAGCGCTGACGTGCTGTTGCTGGCGCACACCGACACCCTGCATGGCACGCTGTCTGGCTTGGCGACCAAGAAACTCATGGAGCGGGCCTATGGGATCTTCGGCGATGCCCGCTACCAACGTCTGGCGACGATCTCGGTGGCGCATCTGTACAACCTGCGGCAGCGACCGAATTACCAGCAGCAGCGCCAGGTCTGGACCAGGACCCGTCCCACGACGGTGCCCATCGGCGAGCGCCGTGCGCCGGCGCCCAATAACCGCCCCGGCTACTTGCGCGTGGATAGCGTCCATCAGGGCGATCAGGACGGAATGAAAGGGGTGTATCACATCAACGCGGTCGACTGCGTGACCCAGTACGAGGCCGTTGCCACCTGCGAGCGTATCAGCGAGGCTTTCCTGATTCCCGTGCTGGAAGCCCTGTTGCAGAGCTTTCCCTTCGTGATTCTGGGCTTTCACACCGACAACGGTTCCGAGTACATCAATCGCGATGTCGCGAAACTGCTCAACAAGCTGTTGATCGAGGAACAGACCAAATCACGCTCCCGGCACAGCAACGACAACGCCCAGGCCGAGTCCAAGAATGGCGCCATCGTGCGCAAGCATCTGGGCTACAGTCATATCCCGCAGCGCTTTGCCACGCCGGTCAATGACTTCTGCCGCGATTTCCTGAACCCCTACATCAACTTCCATCGCCCCTGCCTGTTTGCCGAAACCCTCACGGATGCCAAGGGCCGCCAGCGCAAGCGCTATCCGTACCGGCTGATGATGACGCCCTACGAGAAGCTCAAGTCATTGCCGCAGGCGCAGACCTTCCTCAAGCCGGGGATTACCTTCGCACACCTTGACGAACTGGCCGGCGCGATGAGCGACAATGCGGCGGCGCAGCGCATGAACGAGGCCCGTTCATCCATAAGGGCACAAAGCGGAAATCCGAAGCCGCCGCCCTTGTCGTATGCCTCATCGCCCCTACAGGTTGATCCTCTCGCCCATCTGCGGCAGGTGCGGCATGGGCCAGCCCAACTGATCGTGGATCGCCTGGGCAAACGCGGCCGAGGCGGCAGCCTCGCCGTGAACGACGAAGGCATGCTTCGGCGGCGTGTGGAAGCCGCGCAGCCAGTCGAGCAGCCCCGCCTGATCGGCGTGGGCCGACAGGCCGCCCACGGTATGAATCGCGGCCCTGACCGGAACCGGCTTGCCGAAGATGTTGACCAGATGCGCGCCGTCGACCAGCCGGCGGCCCAGCGTCCCCTCCGCCTGGAAACCGGTGATGAGGATGCTGCATTCGCTGCGCGGCAGGCTCTCGCGCAGGTGGTACTTGATGCGGCCGGCTTCACACATGCCGCTGGCCGAAATGA
The DNA here is from genome assembly GCA_044344175.1 of Sulfuritalea sp. GTDB lineage: Bacteria > Pseudomonadota > Gammaproteobacteria > Burkholderiales > Rhodocyclaceae > Sulfuritalea. Next base: position 1,409 of record JBIJDJ010000209.1, on the reverse strand, counting down.
TGACCGCGCCGCTGCGAACCTCGTTCAGCGCGCGCGACGCCTCGACATCGGCGACGAATTCAACCTGCATTTGTTTCGGGTTCTGCCGCATCCAGGCGATCAATTCGCGGGTGTGGCTGTCCATCAGGTCCGGATGTTCCCACGTGATGTGCGTGGCGGCAGTGGCCATCGGCGAATCGACGTAGATCTTGAGCGGCGCCAGGCGCTGGCGGCGCACCAGGTCGGCCAGGATGTAGATGATTTCCTGGGTGCGGCCAACGGCGAAGGCGGGCATGATCAGATTGCCGTGGGTATGGCGCGTGCGCTCGAAGGCGGCGACGATTTCGTCTTCGGTTTCGGCAAAGGGGCGGTGCAGGCGGTCACCGTAGGTCGATTCGATGAACAGCACGTCGGCTTCGGGCACGACCTGTTCGGGGTCGTGCAGTACCGGCCGGTCGGTCATGCCGAGGTCGCCGGAAAACACCATCTTGTGCGGCCTGCCCTCGCCGCTGACCGTCACCTCGAGCCAGGATGAACCGAGGATGTGGCCGGCGTCGTGGAAGCTGACCGCTACGGTTTCGGCCGGGTGAATCAAAGCCCGATAGGGCGCCGGACGCAGCAGCTTGAGCGAGGCCTCGGCCTGCGCCACGGTGTACAGCGGCGGCTGCAAGGCCGGCCTGCCGCCCCGGCCGTGCCGCCGCTGATGGCGCAGCTGCCATTCCGATTCCTTCTCCTGGATGTGCGCGCTGTCGCGCAGCAGCACATGGAGCAGGTCGATGGTCGCCGGCGTGGCATACACGGGCCCGCGGTAGCCGAGCACCGACAGCAGCGGCAGCAGGCCGGAATGGTCGATGTGGGCGTGGGTGAGCAGGACGAAGTCGATGGAGCGAACGTCGAAGCCGAACTTCAGGGCATTCAGGTTTTTCGTCCGCGCCTCGCGCCCGCCCTGAAACATGCCGCAATCGACCAGGAAACGACAGTCTCCTGATTCGACCAGCGTGCATGAGCCGGTCACCTCGCCGGCTGCTCCGAAAAAACCGATCTTCAATTCGTGTTCCTCCCGTAAGGCTCATCATCGGCCTGAATCGTGGGGAATTCAATCCCGGGAGAAAGTCGGTGCTGGTGGTACGGCGATTGGGGGGATGACGTGGAGGTTTTCTCCTCCCCTTCAAGGGGAGGGAGGGAGCGTCCATCCTGTGTTTCGCTTCCGCACGGGATCATCAATGGCAGAATGCATGGCTCACGGAGGAACCCATCATGACCATCTCGATGTACCAGGCCAGCGCACCGCGCCTGGCCAACATGCTGCGCAACCTCGACGCCATCCTCGCCAGGGCGCAGGCCCATGCGACGGCGAAGAAGATCGATCCGGCCGTTCTGCTGGCGGCCCGGCTGTTCCCCGACATGCTGCCGCTGGTGAAACAGGTTCA